>CADBOX010000150.1 GCA_902796415.1 uncultured Lachnospiraceae bacterium | reverse complement strand
GAGCAATCCACCGCTTATCGTTCCGCTGCGGGATATTCAGTTATATGGAGATAAGAAACGGGCCAAAAATACAGAACGCATTATTAAAGAAGCCATGCAATCCTATCGGCGCAGCCTTCCCCGGGAGAGAAGGATTCTCATCGACAGATATCGTGTCGTGGATATTGCCAGGAAAGTCGTCGGCGTCGGCAGTGTAGGAAACAGGGCATTAATCGTCGTTATGGAAGGAGTTTCGGAAAATGATCCTCTTGTTCTCCAGGTCAAGGAAGCGAAAGCTTCCGTGCTGGAAAACTATCTGGGAAAGAGCAACTTTGCAGAACATGGAAGACGCGTGATCGAAGGGCAGAGAGCAATCCAGACCGCCAGTGATATTCTGCTTGGCTGGGCTACCATACAGGAGGCTGACGGAGTACAAAGGGACTACTATATCCGACAGCTATGGGATGGGAAAGGATCGCCAAACCTGGACAAGATCAGCCTGGATGAATTTTCTGCAGTAGCTTCCATGTGCGCTTGGACCTTAGCGCATGCTCATGCAAAGACCGGCGACAGACATGAAATCGCCGGCTATCTCGGCAAAAGCGATGTTTTCGATAAAGCGATGCTCAAGTTTGCCCGGTCATATGCGGATCAAAATGAGAGGGACTATGAAGTGTTTTGTGACTGGCATAGTCAACTCTCCCAATAGCAGATATATAAGAATAACAAGTAAGGAATGATTTGGTATATATTACCGGACCATTCCTTTTTTATTTTGGCTAATGTTGACAAATCAACAATTTGATGTTGACAAAACAACATTTAGATGCTATTCTTCTCGAAGTTGATTTGTCAACGTTTGTTTTTTCTATAAAAAGGAGTGTAATTGAGATGAATAAAAATATACAGATTATTATTGATTCTACAGTAGACATGGCAGATCGCCTGAAGAGCAGGGTTAAAACCGTTCCCTTAATCGTGTCTTTTGGGGACAGGGAGTACCTGGACGGCATCGATTTATCCAGAGATGACTTTTACAGGGAACTGGAGTCCGGTCAGGTGATGCCGAAAACCAGCCAGCCATCTCCGGCAGCTTTCGAGAAGGTTTTTGAGGAAATCCGCGAAAGAGGAGAAGAAGGTATTGTGATTACCCTGGCATCCAATCTTTCCGGTACATTCCAAAGTGCCTCTCTGGCAGCAGAAGATTACCCGGAGATTTCTGTAGTCGACAGCAAAACAGTAGCCGTCGGGTCAGGGATACTTGCTGAATATGCCCTGGAATGTATAGACCGAGGGATGAGCCGGGATGAAATTGTCACAGACTTGAATAAAAAGAGAGATGAGATATGTCTGGTTGCTATGCTGGATACTCTGGAATATCTTAAGAGAGGCGGAAGAATTTCCAGCACAGCTGCCTTTGCCGGCGGAGTTTTGAATATCAAGCCCGTTGTCACGATTAAAGATGGAGAGATTCTGATCCTGGGTAAGGCCAGGGGGACAAAGAAGGCAAACAACTTCCTTGTGGAAGAAATCAAAAAGAACGGAATAGATTATAATCTGCCTATACTCCTGGGATATACCGGGAATTCTGTTGATCTTTTGAATAATTACATTGAGAGCAGCCGAAATATCTGGGAAGGTCAGGTAGATGAATTAAACTGTTCCCAGATCTGTAGTGTTGTAGGGACTCATGCAGGCCCCGGAGCAGTTGCCGTGGCATTTTTTGCAAAACAATACTAAGATATTTTTGTAGCGAGAAAGATTAAGAATAATTCTCCTGTAAAATATTTTTTAACGAGGCAATGGAACTGGTGTGGCAACGAACAATCTGGGTATCATCTCCTACATTTGCCAGTGCACATCGTACCATCTTGTGGGATACCGTATGAGTAAACAGGATGATCATATCCGGATTCCCTATCCTGTCACTTAATGCCTTGCAAGGCTTGCAGAATACCTTTGCCTTGCATCCGTATTTTTTGCACAGATCACAGTATTTACGTTCCATACATTCATTTCCACCGATGATCACAACACTCATTTTTTTCTTACCTCCAATAATTCTGTTTTTATAAAAATGGATGGAAAACACAATTGTTTTCCATCCTCTTTTTTATGAAAGGGCTTTTCCGAGATCCCTGCACTCATTAAGCGCATCTTCGTCAGGGCTCTCGTTGGCCATGACAGGGGCTGTTGCCAATACTGCCCCGGCGTCATTGCAACGCTCTTCCCAGTCGCGCATCCACTGTCCATCTCCCCAACCGTAGGAGCCAAAGAGTCCTATTTTCTTTCCAGAGAGGGATCCTTCAACATCGGTGAACATGGGTTCAAACTCCATTTCTTCCAGTACTTCTGCCCCCATTGCCGGGCACCCAAAGGCAATCCCGTCAAATTCTGCAACCATACCTTTATCAAAATCTGATGGTCCGAAAATCGTTACTTCTGCACCTGCATTCTTAGCACCCTCTGCCACGGCATCTGCCATGGCTTCAGTGTTGCCTGTTCCGCTCCAGAAAACGATGGCTACTTTACTCATATAAAACTCTCCTTTCGTAAATGACTTATTGTTATATAGCAGACTGAAGGTTCTTTCGTGTCTCCACGATCAGAGCCTCCAGCGGCTTTCCTTCTCTTACTTCCTTGCAATATATTTCCTTGCACTTTTTATATCTGACAAACAGTTTTTTCGCCATGAAATGCCTGACCAGGCAGGCAAGACAGCACTCCGGTTTTCCGCAAGGATACCCTTTCTTTTCCAGGATCTCTTCTGCTTCCG
>CADBOX010000149.1 GCA_902796415.1 uncultured Lachnospiraceae bacterium | reverse complement strand
GGCGAGATCCATGCTCTTCTCGGTGAAAACGGAGCCGGAAAATCCACTCTCATGAGCGTCCTTTTCGGTCTCTATCAGCCGGAGGAAGGGGAAATCTATAAAGACGGAAAGAAAGTGGAGATCCATAATCCCAACGATGCCAACGATCTGGGAATCGGCATGGTCCACCAGCATTTTAAACTGGTGGAATGTTTTACAGTCCTGGACAATATCATCCTTGGGGTGGAACCCGTGAAGAACGGCCTGCTCCGGAAGGATGAAGCCAGGAAAAAAGTGATGGAATTATCGGAAAAATATCATCTTCAGGTAGACCCGGATGCTCTGATTGAGAATACTACCGTCGGAATGCAACAGAGAACAGAGATTCTGAAGATGCTTTACCGGGACAATGAGATCCTGATCTTCGATGAGCCCACAGCGGTCTTAAGCGTTCAGGAGATCGCCGAGCTGATGCAGATCATGAAGGATCTGGCAGCCGAGGGAAAAAGTATCCTCTTTATCTCTCATAAATTAAATGAGATCATGGAAGTATCCGACCGGTGTTCGGTTCTCAGAAAGGGAAAATACATCGGCACGGTGAATACCTGTGACACTTCACCGGAAAAACTGTCCGCCATGATGGTTGGCAGGAATGTTAATTTTAAAGTAGAAAAAACGAAATCCAAACCCGGGGATGTCGTACTGGATGTGCAGCATATGAGTGTGGCATCCGGACACCATAAGAAGGACAAAGTCCATGATGTTACCTTCCAGGTTCGCAGCGGTGAGATCGTATGTATCGCCGGCATCGACGGCAACGGTCAGACGGAACTGATCTATGGTCTGTCCGGCTTAGAACCCTTGAAGACCGGTCAGATCTTTCTGGACGGACAGGATCTCACCAGAGAATCCATCCGGAAGCGTTCGGTCATGGGTACCAGCCATATACCGGAAGACCGGCATAAGCACGGCATGGTGCTGGACTACTCCCTGGAAGATAATATCGTCCTTCAACGATATTTTGAACCACAGTTTACCACCAGTCTGGGCATCCTGAAAAAAGATGAGATCCGTTCCTACGCCAACCGCTTGATCGAAGAATACGATGTACGTTCCGGCCAGGGGCCCACCACCATCGCCCGGGCCATGTCGGGAGGTAACCAGCAGAAGGCAGTCATCGCCAGGGAGATCGACCGGTCCCCCAAACTGCTCATCGCGGTACAGCCTACCAGAGGCGTGGATATCGGGGCCATAGAAATGATCCACAAGGAACTGATCGCCCAGCGAGATGCCGGAAAAGGTATCCTGTTAGTCAGTCTGGAGCTGGACGAGGTCATGGATGTATCCGACCGTATCCTTGTCATGTATGAAGGAGAACTGGTGGGTGAATTTAATCCCGATGAAGTAACCATAGAAGAGCTTGGTCTGTATATGACCGGTGCGAAGAGACAGGAGGTGTAGATCATTGAATACAAATGAAAAGAAATCCTTACTACACAATGATGGTTTCCAGACCCTGCTGGCTTCTCTGATCTGTATCGCACTGGGACTTCTGGTGGGATATATCGTCCTGATCTGCATCAATCCGTCGGAAGCCAATGCAGCCATGATCGCCATCCTGAAAAATTTCTTATATTTCCCGAGACCGGAAGTAGCCCTGGAGTATTTCGGAAGCACCCTGGTTAAGACCGCACCGCTTCTGATGTGCACCCTTTCGGTGCTCTTTGCCTACAAGGTAGGGCTCTTTAATATCGGCGCCTCCGGACAGTATACCGTCGGGGCCGGCTTAGCCCTTTACCTGGCTTTGGCCTGGCAGATGCCCTGGTATGTATGCCTGATCGCAGCCATGATCGGCGGAGGCCTGCTGGGCGCTGCCGTAGGTGCTCTGAAGGCCTACCGGAATGTCAATGAGGTTATCGCCAGTATCATGTTCAACTGGATCAGTCTCTATACCATCAACACACTTCTTACCAAAGTGAAGGAGTCCAGCACGACTTATACCGGTGCCCTCCGGACCAACAATCCATCCGCCATCATTCCCAGTCTGGGACTGTCGAGTCTCTTCTCCGGCAACCGGTATGTCACGATCGCGATTCCTCTGGCTATTCTTTTTGCCATCCTGGTCTGGTTTGTCATGTCCAAGACAAAACTGGGATATGAGCTGAAAGCCACCGGTTTTAACAAAAATGCCGCCAAATATGCCGGCATGAAGGAGAAGAAGAACATAATCCTTACCATGTTTATCTCAGGCTGTCTGGCAGGGCTGGGAGCAGGTTTTCTCTACTTAAGCGGAATCGAGCAATGGACCTGTGCACAGACCAGCGTACCCGGCATGGGATTTAACGGGATCGCAGCCGCCTTCCTGGGTGGTCTTCATCCCATCGGAAGTATCCTCTCCGCTTTCTTCATCCAGCATGTGACCAGCGGAGGATCCTATGTGAACAAGATGGTATATGCCTCTCAGATCTCAGATCTGATCCTGGCTATCATCATCTACTTCTGCAGCTTTGTATTTATCTTCAAACATCTCATGAATCGACGGATCCAGGAGAGATTAACCATGGCTAATGCGAAAAGGGGGGGAGAATAGTATGAGTCTTTTGATCCAATACACACTGATCTATGCATCCGTACTGTTTCTGGTTGCCCTTGGCGGCTGTTTCTCCGAGCACAGCGGCGTCATTAATCTGGGGCTGGAAGGTGTCATGGTAATGGGAGCGCTTGGCGGGGCCCTGGTCATGAAATATATGTCCGGTCTGGCGGCCTTGCCCATGATGATCATGGTGGTACTGGGAAGTATCGTCTTCGGTATGATCTTCTCGCTCTTCCTGGCGATAGCAGCCATTAATTTCAAAGCGGACCAGACTCTGGTGGGAACCGCCATGAATATGCTGGCCACTGCTGCAGCAACAGTATTTGTCAAAGCACTTAACATGATGCATGATCCCAATAACGTCTCCTCCACCATTCAGTATATCAAACAGAAGAAGGCTATCTCAGTGCATCTTGGTGGCTTCGAACTGAACTGGTTCATGGTCATCGCAATCCTTGCACTGGCTGCTTCTGTGGTCATCTTATACCGCACCCGTTTTGGCCTGCGCCTGATGGCCTGCGGAGAGCATCCACAGGCTGCCGATTCTGTAGGTATCAATGTGTATAAGATGCGTTATGCCGGCGTCCTGATCTCCGGTCTTCTTGGAGGACTGGGAGGAATCGCTTATATTACCGCGGGCGTCAGTGAATGGAAATTTGAGAACGGTGTGGCAGGGTTCGGCTTCCTTGCCCTTGCCGTCATGATCTTCGGGCAGTGGAAACCTGTTAACATCGCACTGGCAGCCCTCCTCTTCGGACTCTTAAGAGCTCTGTCCAATGTGTACACCGGTTTCCATGGACTGGTGGCCCTTGGCCTGCCCAGCACCTTATATAACATGCTGCCATACATCATCTCCCTTCTGGTCCTGGCCATAGCATCCACCAACAGCCGGGCCCCGAAAGCGGAAGGTATCCCTTACGACAAAGGGCAGCGATGATAGAATATGATTCCATCAAAAAAGGCTGTCTTAGGACAGCCTTTTTCCATGGTATTTGTTGAGTTTTACATGGTTAGTGCCATGGGATAATGCTATGTTATCTTTTTCCATGGTGTCTGTTTATGGGTATTTCCGGGTTGATGCCATGGGATAACACTACATTACTTTTTTTCATGGTGTCTGTTTATGGCTCTGACCAGCTTGGTACCATGGAATAACTTTACATTCTCCTTTTCCATGGTGTCTGTTTACGGGTATTTCCGGGTTGACGCCATGGTATAATGCTACGTTATCTTTTTCCATGGTGTCTATTTACGGGTCTGGCCAGTTTAGCACCATGGAATAACGTTACATTCTCTTTTTCCATGGCATTCGTTTGTTGGACCAACCGATTTAGTGCCATGGGATAACAACACTTAATAATTCCCCCGGTTCCGACACCAGATAGTCTGCTCCGGCGCCTTGGAGCTCTTCAAGGCTTCCATAGCCCCAGAGCACGCCGGCACTGGATAAGTCATTCTTTTTTGCGCCTTCGATGTCCTGGTCACGGTCTCCGACCATCAGGACTGACTTCTTATCTTCTATCTCCAGTTTATCCAGCAGTTCTGCGATTACATCTGCTTTCTTGCTGATCCGTCCATCCATGGTGGCCGCACCGATGTAATCGAAATACTGATACAGGTCAAAATGCTTGAGGATTTCCAGGGCAAACTCATAGGGTTTGGACGTAGCCAGAGCAATAAATACTTCTCTTCTCTTCAGCTCACCCAGCATCTCCGGGATCCCTTCATATACCGAGTTTTCGAATATCCCACCGACACGGAAGTATTCCCTATAATATTCGATGGCATCATTGGCCTGGGTCTTTGTGAATCCATAGTATTTCTGAAAGGACTCCAGGAGTGGCGGACCGATAAAGGTGTACAGTTTCCTTCTGTCCGGTTCGATGATATCGAACTTTTTTAATGCGTACATGACCGAATTCGTGATGCCGATCCCCGGATCTGTCAAAGTTCCGTCCAGATCAAATAAACAATACCGGTAGGTCATTTCTTCTCCCTCATCTTCCTGCCTCTCACCACTTATACCGTTCGTTTCCGGATTCTATCACTGTACCGGCAGAGCTTTTTCCGCCGGTGTTATTGGTGATAACGAGCGCATTTTTCTTGCCCTTTTTACAGTAGATTTTATTATTGCTAATGGTGAGGCTACCGTATTGGGACTTGGAATGTGAACAGAGCTGGAAGCCTTGTCTTCCGCCCATGATGGTATTATTCATCACCGTATTGACGCTGGTGGGCAGCATGGAATTCTTTCCGAAGGCTGCCATGTGACAGCCGATGGAATAGGCCTCCCCCGTCCGTTTACTGTTGGTGATGATAGTGTTGTTCTGAACGGTGACGTTCGCCGCATTGAACAGAGCAAGGGCTTCCGATTTAAGTCCCGTGATCACGGAATTGGTAATCGTGATCTTGCTGTGACATTTATTGCGGTATTTTTTATCCTTCTTTGCATAGTTGGCGCAGATACCCCGGTTGCCCTTCACCACACATCCGTCGATCATGATATTATTACACGGCAGGCCGTTACGATATTTGGAGGAAAGGAAGGGTGCGGTGTGGGGAGCCGCCAGATCGATCTGAATCATCTCTTCCACACTTTTTGCTTTTCCTTTTCCCTGGGCAACCACATTGCACTTCTTTATGGACACGTCCTGGCATCCCACCAGCTCGATTCCGTGTCCTTCTGCGTTCGTGGTCTGTATGTCCATGCCTTCCAGAATGATCCTTCTGCAGTGTGCAAAGCTGAAAGCGGTTCCTTTGTTACCCTTTTTCTTGTTGGAGACCCATCTTCCGCCCCGAATCACGATATTATACATGGAACTGTAGTCCTTCTTGTAATTCTTGGGATCATTTCTGACTGCGCTTTTGCTCACCACGAGAGTTGCCCCTGTGGCATCGATCATCTGATTGCTGTTGAGCCAGATCGGATAGGACAGGTAGTAGGTCTTGCCTTGCAGGAGCTTCACATATCCGGTTGTTCTCAATTCCTCGTTGATCGCCAAAGCATCTTTCTTATCAGCAGTGGGTTTCACCACACCTGCCTGTGCATCAATCCCACAAAGGATGAGAGCAGACAGGACAACGAGAAATAGCCATCTTTTCATAAATCTACTTTCCCTCCCTGAATATTCGGCTGCAGTCAGATCGTAGCAACAACCTCTACTTCACAGATTGCACCCTTGGGCAGGGACTGTACACCGACACAGGACCTGGCAGGTTTTTCGGTAAAATATCTGGCATACACTTCATTGAAAGCGGCAAAGTCATTGATGTCTGTGAGAAAGCACAGTGTTTTCACTGCATTTTCCGCCTTTGAACCGGCTGCCTCAAGGATGGCAACGAGGTTTTTCATGACCTGTTCCGTCTGTTCCTCGATGGTCTTTCCAACCAGTTCACCCGTTGCAGGATCAAGGGCGATCTGACCGGATGTATAAACCATTCCATTTACCACAACTGCCTGAGAATAAGGCCCCACTGCTGCCGGGGCATTCTCCGTATAGATTTTATTCATTCTTTTTTCTCCTCTCTCATTAAAAAATATATCTGTATTATACCACAGCGGTTCATCCGATACCACATGCAATCGGAATCGCCTTGACGAATCCGGATTGAAAAATACGGGGAATCGTTCTATTATTATCCTATAGGAAGATATTTAAAAATAACAGGGACATCCCTGCTGACAGAAATACCGGAGGTTATTATGGGTGCACTAGATGGTTTGAAGATTCTTGATTTTTCCACATTACTTCCCGGCCCTTATGCCACAATGATGCTGGCTGATATGGGAGCGGAAGTTCTTAAGATCAGCTCCGCAGGGAGGCCGGATCTGGTGGTGAATTATGAACCTTATATCGAGGATACCGGCATCTCTGCCTGCCAGGCCTGGCTTGGAAGAAACAAGAAAACCATGTTCCTCAATCTGAGGACGCCGGAGGCCAGGGAGATCATCAAGGAGCTGATCATGGAATACGATATCATCCTGGAGCAGTTTCGTCCTGGTGTATTGGACAGATTGGGTGTCGGATATGAGGACTTAAAGGCCGTGAATCCCAGGCTCATCTACTGTGCCCTGACCGGATACGGACAGACCGGTCCCCTTAGAGATGCAGCAGGTCATGACATTAATTATTTGGCCAGAAGCGGCATCATCTCCCATGCCGGGAAGCAGGAAAGCGGGCCCTCTCTGATGAACTTTCAGATTGCCGATGTGGCTGTGGGTTCCATGAATTCCGTGATTGGGATTCTGGCGGCAGTCTATCATCGCAGCATGACCGGGAAGGGCCAGTTTGTTGATGTTTCCATGCTGGATGGCTGCATTCCATTTAACAGTTTGGACGGAGCCGGCTTCCTGGTGTCCGGCAAACAGCCCGGCAGAGAACAGGAGTTACTGAATGGTGGCTGCCTCTATGATTATTACGAGACAAAAGACGGGGAATATATGAGCGTAGGCTCACTTGAACCAAAGTTCTGGAAAGAATTCTGCAAGGCCATTGGACGGGAAGACCTGATTCCCGGGACAGTCTGGCCGAAAGATCTTGACAGGGTGAAAGACGAAATCCGAAAGATATTTAAGACAAAAACGAAAGAGGAATGGGTGGAAATCTTCTCTCAGTATGATGCCTGTGTCCAGCCGGTCCTCAACCTGAAGGAAGCTTTGCTGGAAGATCAGCATATTAAAGAACGAAAGATGGTTGTTGAGGTTCCTCTACCAACTAGTGGGGGAAAGAAAGTGAAGCAGATGGCCACGGCCATCCATCTGAGCGAATCTCCCTGTGAATACAAATTTGCAGGATATCCATTGGGATACCATACCAGGGAAATCATTGAATCTCTTGGAAAAGATTATGATGAGTTGAATAAAAAGGGAGTTTTTTCATGATTAAGGAGGGGGTAGATAACCCCCTCCTGTTCTGTTATTTGATGATATCCGTAATCAACCGAATTGCTTCGGATTGTTGTTCTGAAGCAGAGACGGAAGCAGCTCCGTCACCGGACTGGATCCCATAATTCCCGAACTGGGCATGATTCCCCCCTTCGATGGTATATTCATAATATCGATCAGGCGCCATCTGGCGACCTTCTTCGATACTTTTTCTACTGACAATCTTGTCCTCTGTCCCATAGATGACTATCTCCATCATAGAATCATCCAGCTCTTTGGTAGAATAAGATGCAAAATGGATAACACCGTCAATCATTTCACTATGCTTGGCAGCATATACTGCTGCCATGGCACCGCCCAGGGAATGCCCTCCCATATAGTAATGCTTGTATCTACCACTTTGAATAATGGGCTCTGCCTTATTCATACCAAGGAAAGCAAACCGCAACGGCATCTTCACCAGACAGGCATCCATATCATTTTCAGCCAGCTGATGGAGAAGCGGTGCGTATGCAGTCTCCTCCACTTTGGCACCGGGATAGAAAATGTATATATTTTCATCCGAAGGGCCATCGAAAAACCATCCGTATTCTGTCTCGGATACTTTGACCAGATCATCTGAAGCCAATGCGTTAATCGCTGTCTCATCCGCATGATAATAAAAACTCGCATAGATAAGGAATACTACGACAAGGACGGCTATACCTACAAGCGGTGTGATCCAGATTAGATGTTTTTTGTTAAATTTCTTATGGTCTGAAACGTTATCCTGCATGAAGAACCCTCCATAATCCCCGGAAAACAGGCTCCGCCACATCAAAGAATCCTTTGAATGTGGCGGTTTGTCTCACATAATATAAATGGAGTATAGGGGGATCGAACCCCTGACCTTCAGATTGCGAACCTGACGCTCTCCCAGCTGAGCTAATACCCCGTAGGCAGCAAACAGTTCCCGCATGATACCGGCATTTCTTTTTGCTGTCATTTTAACTATAGATAGTTTAGCATATTTTCTATAACTTAGAAATAGAAAATTCCTTCCAAAATTCCGGATTATATCAAGATATACCCTCTCCATCCACGGACAGAATAATAGGATTCAGCACCATTGTGAAAGGTAAATACTGTATCGTATCTCCGTTCGCAAAACAAGGCTCCTCCTCGCTGACGGATTCTCTCCGGAGTTGCGATCCATGAAGAAGTTTTCAGATCATACTCACCAAGGGTCTGCAATCGCCGATAAAGGGATTCAGTCATAAGTTGCACTCCCATTTCCTGAGCCTGCTGAGCCGCGCTTCCTGCAGGAGGATTCTTCTTGCGTTTCCTTAAAGCTTCCCCATCATAACACAGACTTCTTCTCCCTATCGGAGTCTCTTTCGAACAATCGCAGTAGATAATCTGATCCGTATCCCCATCAAGCCCAATGGTATCCGGCTGGCCTCCGCTTTCTTCCATGTTTTTAAGGACTTCAAGAGCCTCC
>CADBOX010000148.1 GCA_902796415.1 uncultured Lachnospiraceae bacterium | reverse complement strand
TCTCTACAGAAACCATCTTTTCGCTTTTTCCATCACGGTCTCCACATCCCCGGAATTTTTATACCTGTGATCAGCCCCTGCTAAAACATATAGCTTTATCCCGTTCCTTTCGGCATACAGCTGTGAATCTCTCACGGGCACCACATCGTCCAATTCCCCATGAATGATAAAAATCTTTTCCGGATACAGAGGAGCGAGGGAATAAATATCATGTGCTCTGATATCATCATAATGTGCCTTGCCAAGAAGCAGAGGCCTGTCGAATCCAAAATCCAGCTCCTTTCCATTCATAAAATCTGTCATCTGATCTTCGTTCATGAATCCTGTCAGAGTATCTGCGATATTCAATGCCGGTGACCGTAAAAATATCCTATCAAAAGTATCCGGATGGTTCAGGTGGTAAAGCATAGCCATATATCCCCCAAAGCTTGTGGCAAAGCAGTATAATGGCAGAGATCCATATCTGTCCTTTAGAAAAGATACTGCAGCCCGGATATATTCCTGACAATAAGCTGTGGTGAAATAGCGTTCCGGTTCCGGGCTATTTCCATGGGCAGGCCAGTCAAAAGTAAATGTTCCTATATTCTCGTCTTTCATAACCTGAGACAATCGATCGATTACAGAACTGTTCTTATCTCCTGCCAACCCGTGAAGGCAAAGCACAATAGCTCTTTGCTCCGGGTAACATCCATCCAGACAGGTCATTTTCAAGTTATCTTTTGCATGTAATAATATCTCTTTTCTCACAATCCTTACTCCTTCTATTCATGGGTACATGATTGTAGTCCCACTATCCCTGCATTTCCCGTCTATAAGCTCAATTGTATCTGTAATATATCATATCTGAATAAAAAAAAGTAAACCACAAAAAACAAAAAAGTGATAAAATGAAAAAAATACAAATATATTTATCCCCCTCTGTGAATTCATCGTAAAAAGAATTGAAAGGTAAAAAAAGATAAATAATGTTAAGAAATGAAAGGAGAAAAATAATGAAGAAAAGATTAGCAATGTTAATGGCAGGTACAATGATCGTATGCAGTCTGGCTGCTTGTGGAGGTACCACAAGCACACCCAAGGGAAACACAACACCGGAGGCAACCACGGAAAGCCTTGCCGGAAGTGACTGGTATCAGGGAGTCCTGACAGATCAGGCAACAAAAGACCAGTACTCTTTCCACCAGTTTAAAGATATCAATGGGGACGATGTTCCGGAACTCTTCCTTTCCACTACAGAAGCTGACTTCATCGGTGATGAAGATAAGGCTTGTGTCATGGCCTTTGTTGACGGAGAAGCAAAGACGTTAATGGAAATCGGTGGGAATGCAGGTGAGAAGTTCTTCGTAAACGAAGACCAGGGTACCTTAACCCACTACAGCAGAATGTCCGGAGAAGGTCACCTCGAAGTATTTACACTGGATGGTGGAGAGCTTACTCCTGCCGGAACTTCAGACACCTATGGACCACAGCATGATCCTAACGGAAGCAATTCAGAGAATACCTTCTATTTAGACGGAGAAAAAGTATCCGAGGATGACTACAACTCCTTCTATGAGCTGAATGCCAATGATGCCAACGTAATCACCTACGTTGCAATCCAGTAATGAAAACCTATCAATAAACAACCGGCTGAAGCCGATACAAAAGGGACATCCTATGAAGGGTGTCCCTTTTCACATTCACCCATATATGGTATTCTATTCTAACAAAAATCAAGAAGTCCATTATTCAATCAGGAAAGAATCAATCTCAGTAAGAAAGGAAGATAAGATATGAATACGATCGTACTCTCCCTGGTCACCATGGAATCTTTACCTGGAAAGCCGGAACAAAATGTTCAAAAAATGATATCATATCTGGAGAAGGCCAATGAAGACCTTGCAACTCTGGTCATTTTCCCGGAATGTTCTCTCACTGGTTATGATCCGGAAAATGCAATGAACTATTCTTTAAAAATGGATGATCATTTTATCCTTATGATGGAAGAGAAGGCCAGCACTTTTGATATGGCAGTATGTTTCGGTTATATGGAACGATTGATGGCTGAAACCAAGCCATTTATTACACAGGAGCTATTCTTCCAGGGAAAAAGAATCCGATATCATAAGACACATCTTGGAACAAAAGAAGAGAAATATTTCCAAAGTGGAAAAGAGTTTCCCGTGATGGATATCGGAGTAACCGTAGGAATCCAGCTTTGCTGGGAATCTCATATCCCGGACATAAGCACAGCCCTGCGCCAAAAAGGAGCAGAGCTGCTACTGGTTCCATATGCAAGTGGAATGAATGGAAAACGATGTAGGGAAAACTGGATGGTCCATCTGCCGGCAAGAGCATCCGATAATGGAGTCTTCCTGGCAGCATGTAACGCATTGTTTCCCGGAAAATCACTCTCCTCCCGAGGTGGCGGTCTTGCTGTTTTCGATCCAAAAGGCAAAGAACTGACTTCTTACTATGGGGCGGAAGAACAGATCATGACCTGCCAATTATCCGGCATGCTGCCCCGGGAATACCCCCGTGGAGATATGCATCACATTTCCTATTTTGATCAGAGAAAACCTGATCTTTATAAATAATTATTTCACAGTTTTCTTAAGGCCGGCTTTGACGAG
>CADBOX010000147.1 GCA_902796415.1 uncultured Lachnospiraceae bacterium | reverse complement strand
CCCGCTCCGTCTCTGCAGAAACCAGTACTGAATAGTCATAATTCTTCAGAGAAATCTGGATATTCTGACGGCTTAAAGCAGAAAGCAAATCATCTGCCAGGATGGTAAAACCACAGGCCGGAGCGTTCTTACCGAACTGATTCAGCAGATTATCATATCTGCCTCCTTTTCCGATGGCATCTCCGGTCCCATAAGTATATCCGCTGAAAATGATACCTGTATAATAGTCAAAATGATTCACCATACCAAGATCAAAGCTGATATATTTCTCATAGCCATATTGACAGATAACCTCATAGACCTCTTCCAGACGTTTTATGGCATTCAGACACCTCTTGTCATCCGTGAGTTCCCTGGCATGGGTCAGCATGGAAACATCCCCATATAAGTCATCGTACTCCAGAAGAATCTCCCGGTAACCGGCAGGTATCTCTAGATCTTCCAGGAACATCTCCAGACCCAGGGAGTTTTTATTCTCAATGTATTCATGAATCTGTGCTTTGATGTCCTCATTGAGGTTCAAACCATCCATGATACCTTTATAGAATTCGGCCTGTCCGATCTCCACCTGAAAGTCTTTCAGCCCTGCGGCCAGGAAGCAGTCTATCATCATGACGATACACTCGGCATCTCCCTGGGGTGAGTCATCATTGATCAGCTCAGCCCCCAGTTCGGTTCTCTCGGAAAGCCTGCCGTGATAACTCAGATTATTGCGGTAAGTGTTCCCTGTATAGCACAGGCGGATCGGGAACCGGCAGTCGAAATAATACTTTGCGACACTTCTGGCAATAGAGGGAGTCATATCAGGACGCAAAACCAGAGTATTGTTATTCCTGTCAAAAAATTTATACATCTCCCTGGAACTTAGAGTACCTGTGTCACTGTTAAATATATCAAAAAATTCAAAGGCAGGCGTCTCAATGTCCTGATAGCCATATAAGGCCAGCACATGCTTCAGTTCTTCCAGGACCGCATGTTTTTTCTTGCATTCCCTGCCATAATTATCTCTCACACCTTCCGGAGTGTGCAGTAATTTCTTCTTCATCTTTTCCTTCGCCTCATTGTAGGTGCTTTCGTATAGTATCACGGTAAAGTGTTAATACATGAAATTATACGTTTTGTTTCATTTTATGTCAACAATATAAGAAAAAAGAGAAGACCATCGCGGTCACGATGGCCATTCATAAATTCTTTCTCACCGATTATCCTCTTCCGTCTCCATATCAGTGTCTGTCTCAGCTTCCGCATGCATCTCTCCGTAAGTATCCCCTTCGATGGGATCATAATGACTGGATGCACCGTACATGTCCTTACCGTCAATACCCTTGGCTTTTCTCTCTTCCTCGATGAGATCACTGAGCATTCTCTTCACCTTTACCGGGTGAGATACATTTTCAAGAAGAATGACGGGATTGGAACGGTCTTTTGTATTCAACTCGATGGTGCCGGTTCCGAATAACCGCTGGGCAAGGCTCCTGGTTACGGAGATATCCAGGACACGATACAACAGACATTCATCTTCCCTGGAAGACAGAAAGCCTTTATTCGTATACAGTCTTCCATTCTCCACCGAATATCTGGTAAAACTGAAAGGAAACCACAGATGATGTTTGCGGTCGGACCATAACGTTTTCCCTTTCTTCTCTGATCCGTATGTCATATTGTTATTTTTTTTGCTCATATCAACCTCCTGAAGAATATGATAAAAGGCTTTTCCCTTCCTCAGAATCTTTGTTTTTCCTAATTATTGAGTTTAACATAGGGGTAATCATAAGTCAATCGGAGACCATATTTTGACGGGATTCTCAGAGTGTGATAGAATCTAGTTCATATCAATCCAAAAAGGAGGAACATTTATGGCTTTTGATGGTACCGTCATCGCCAATATCGTACACGACATGAGACGTTCTCTTACCGGAGGGCGAATCTATAAAATATATCAGCCGGAGAAGGATGAGCTTCTGTTCGTCATTAAAAATCAGAGAGAAACTTATCGTCTTCTGGTTTCGGCCAGTGCCAGCCTTCCTCTGCTTTATTTTTCTTCGGAAAACAAGGCAAACCCCATGACTGCCCCGAATTTCTGTATGCTGTTGAGGAAACATATAAGTAACGGCCGGATCACTGACATTCGTCAGCCCGGCCTTGAGCGTATCGTTGAGATCTCCGTCGAGCATCTCAATGAGCTGGGTGATCTGTGCCGGAAGAAACTTGTGGTAGAGATCATGGGAAAGCATAGTAACATTATCTTTCTGGCTGAAGATGGCATGATCATTGACAGTATTAAGCATATATCCAGCCAGGTAAGTTCCGTGCGTGAGGTACTCCCCGGCAGGGAGTATTCTTACCCTCCCGGTCAGGGAAAAATCGCAATCTATGACATAGACAGCGACTGGTTTGAAAGGGTGCTTCTGAAACATGCCTCCACGATTCAAAAAGCCATCTATGGAAGTCTTTCCGGCATCAGTCCACTCCTGGCAAATGAACTGTGCTACAGGGCGGGGATTGACGGTGGGGATGCCGTTTCGTCTTTGACTGAGGATAAGGCCATGGCTCTCTTCGGCGAATTGATCCGCCTGAAAACCTGGCTGCAGGATGGGCAGTTTACTCCCAATATCCTGTACCGTGGAAAAGAACCTGTGGAGTTTGCCTCCTTCCCCCTTCTGGGTCACAGCAATCTGAGTACGGTTGTGTTCGACAGTATATCAGAAGTCCTGGAACACTATTATCATGAGAAAGAAGTGATCACAAGAATCCGGCAGAAGTCGACAGATTTAAGGAAGGTGGTAAGTAATGCCACTGAGCGTACCGCTAAGAAGTACGATCTTCAGACAAGGCAGCTGAAAGACACAGGCAAGAAGGAGAAATACAAGGTTTACGGGGAGCTTATCCACACCTACGGATATGATGTAAAAGAAGGCCAGAAAGAACTGGTTTGTCTGAATTATTATGACGGGAAAGAAATCAGGATTCCACTGGATCCACAGCTCTCACCTATGGATAATGCCGGAAAGTATTTTGACCGCTATAATAAATTAAAGCGTACACAGGAAGCTTTAACCTCTCTGGTCGAGGAAACCGGCCAGGAGCTGAGTCATCTGGAATCCATCAGCAACTCTCTGGAGATTGCCAGAGATGAAAATGATCTTGCCGTGATCAAGGAAGAATTGATGGAATACGGTTACATGAAGAAGCATTTCCTGGGCAAAAAGAAATCCCTAGGAAAAAGCAAGCCATTTCATTATCTCTCCAGCGACGGTTTTCATATCTATGTGGGAAAAAACAATTACCAGAACGAGGAATTGACTTTCAAACTGGCAAATGGCAAGGATATGTGGTTCCACGCCAAGAATATGGCCGGTTCCCATGTGATCGTCAAGCTGGAGACAGCAGATGATCTTCCGGATCAGACTTATGAAGAAGCCGCCAGGTTGGCTGCCTATTACTCCAAGGGCAGAAATGCTCCAAAGGTGGAGGTCGATTATACAAGAAGACGAAACCTGAAAAAGCCACCGCAGGCCAAACCAGGTTTCGTCATCTACCATACAAATTATTCCATGAATATCGAACCGGATATCACCGGTATCAAAGAAATGTAATCTGATGTATCTGTCTCTGGAAGTTGATTACTCTTCCGCCAGAGATAGGTACATTTTTTTATAGGCTTTGGCAGAATGAGTCCAGGAGAAATCTTCCATCATGCCGGCCCTGATCCGCTGATTCCATTCTCCGATATGGTCTTCATACATCCTGTAAGCCCTGTCCAGAGTCTGGAATAATTCTTTCTTATCGTATCTGTTAAATATAAATCCCGTTCCTTCTCCTGAGATCTCCCCATCATCCTTGACGGTATCTTTTAATCCTCCGGTTGCCCTTACCAGGGGAAGACACCCGTAACGCTGCGCCATCATCTGATTCAGGCCGCAGGGTTCAAAGCGGGAAGGCATCAATGTGAGATCACACCCGGCATATATCTTCTTGGCGATTGGATCCTGATAGGCGGTTTCCAGAAAAATCTGCCCGGGATATCTTTCCTTATAGCGTCTGAAGATATCCTCTACCTTCTGCTCTCCTTCTCCCAGTACGAAAAGCTGGGCACCACGATTGAAAAAATCATCCAGGGTTCCTTCCAGAAGATCATAGCCTTTTTGTTCCGTCAGCCTTGAGACGATTCCCATGGTGAAAGTTTTCCTATCCTCCGGCAACCCGGCCAACCGCTGTAATGCCAGTTTGTTCTCCGGGCGTTTCTCCATAAAATCCTCAACCGTATAGTTATCCGTGATATAAGCATCTGTCTCAGGATCATAAACTTTCCAGTCGATACCGTTCACGATCCCGGACAGGTCATCCCTGCGGAAATACAAGGTCTGAAACAGTCCTTCTCCATACTCGGGAGTCTGAATCTCATGGGCATAGGTCTCACTGACTGTAGTGATCCTATCCGCATAGGCTATTCCACCCTTCAGCATGTTAGCATTACCGTAATATTCCATCTTATCATAAGTAAAGACATGGTCCGGCAGTCCGGTGATGTCCTTCATCCGTTCAATCTCTGTAATGCCCTGGAATTTAATATTGTGGATGGTCATGACAGATTTGATACGCCGGTAATATGGATCCTGCTGATACATGGTTTTCAGGAAAACCGGGAGGAGCCCTGTCTGCCAGTCATGACAGTGTATGATATCCACCGGGATTTCCAGATAACTCAGCATCTCAAGGACAGCTTTACAGAAAAAAGCAAACTTCTCAACATCAAGCCAGATATCATTATATGGGGAATCTCCGCAGTAGTAAAAAGAATTTCCGATAAAATAGCAATCCATATCATGAAGTTTCAGATATCCGAGATCCACCATGCTCTCTCTCCAGCCAAGTTTTACCGGAAAAGAGAACAAAGTCGTCATCTGTTCCCTGTACTCCGGCCGGATACATTCATATCCCGGGATCACAAGGCTTGTTTTGACCCCCAGCTTGTTTATCTCTCCCGGAAGGGATCCAATGACCGAACCCAGGCCGCCTGTTTTGATAAAGGGAGCGGATTCCGCAGCTACAAACATCACATGTTTCATAAAATCATCCTCATTTCATCATTTCAATTACTGTCTATTTTATAGTATACAGCAAAAAGCATAATT
>CADBOX010000146.1 GCA_902796415.1 uncultured Lachnospiraceae bacterium | reverse complement strand
TGCGCAACGGAAACCCGTGAACCATGTCAGGCGGGGAACCGAGCAGCATTAAGCGGTGCTTTTCGTGTGCCGCAGGGATGCCGGATCCGAGCCGGCTGCCGGCGTAACGGATATGAGAGGAGACTCAAAGAAGGGTGTGCAGTCTTGTCAAGGGCCACAACTCTTTTTGAAAGGGGTGTTTACAATGTACCAGGCGCTCTACAGAAAATGGCGGCCCAGAACATTTGACGAAGTGATTGGCCAACAACATATTACCGATACTCTGAAAACCCAGGTACAAAGCGGGCATCTCTCTCATGCTTATATTTTTATTGGAACAAGGGGGACTGGAAAAACGACCTGTGCAAGAATCCTTGCAAAGGCAGTAAACTGCGAGAATCCAGTAGACGGGAACCCGTGTAATCGGTGCAGATTCTGTAAGGGAATCGATGATGGAAGCATTCTGGATATTGTAGAACTCGACGCAGCCTCCAATACCGGAGTAGATAATGTGCGAGACCTTCGCGAGGAAGCGGTTTTTTCCCCGGCAGCTGCTAAAAAAAGAGTCTATATTATCGACGAAGTACATATGCTGTCCCTGGCGGCATTTAATGCCCTTTTAAAAATTATTGAAGAACCGCCGCCGCATTTGATGTTCATCATGGCAACGACGGAACTGCAGAAAGTGCCTGCGACCATCTTGTCTCGCTGTCAGAGACACAGTTTTCGGCGGATTCCGACGGATCAGCTGGCAAATTATCTGTGTGAAATTGCAGAGCGTGAAAGTATACAGCTTGACAGGGATGCCGCGATGCAAATCGGACGGCTTGCCGAAGGCGGAGTTCGGGATGCGCTCAGCATTCTGGACCAATGTTCAGGTCGAGGCCGCATTACAACAGATACAGTATATGAATCCATGGGACTTGCCGGCAACCGGTTGCTCGTTCAACTTCTGGATGCGGTGCTCCGGCATGATAGCACCGAAGCACTGATTTTGTTCCAGAAGATCTGGATGGAAGGAAAGGAACCCGCTGTTTTCCTGGGAGAATTAGGTGGATTACTGCGTGATATTCTGATTATAAAGGCTGCTCCAGCCGGAGCTGAAGAATTGATCTCAGGAAACTACGAACGGGATATACTGGAAACTTTTGCTGCGGGGATCACCAGAGAAGAGCTTCTTTATTGTTCGGATACTGTGCAGGAAACCATTGGGAAGATCAGACAGCTAAGAAATCCGCGCACCGCAGCTGAATTGTGCTTAATTAATATCTGTGAACTTAGAACTTCGGATACCATGCTTTCTCTCAGAGCCCGTGTATCACGTTTGGAAGAGATGGTTCAGAACGGGGCGGTTCCTGCACGAAAGGCTGATCGTGAATCATCAGAGAAGAAATCTGTCATCGGGATATCCACAACAGAACATGTCGGCAAAGATCTCCCAAATGATGTCTCTGAAGATAACATCCGGATCTGTCCAGTCTCCATAGAGCAGGGAAGAGATTCCGACATCCGGAATGGCTGCAATAACGAACGCAGTAATGGGACGTTTTCCGGAGAAACAGCGACTGATGTGCCGGATAACATCACCGAGCAAGAGCATCCCGAAAATGCGCCCACTGATCAAAAGGATCTGATCAACAGGATTGTGGAAATGGCGAAAGCCTCTCTTCCGAACGAGATCAGGTTTTCAGTCGATGATCATGAAAAAATGCAAGTTAAGCTGACAGATCACGACATGATCCTTGAGATTGTTCCCGGGTTTTTGTTTGAGCGGATGAAAAAGCCTGAAAACCGGGAGATATTTGCAGCCGCTGCGAATGAAATACTGGGGTATCCAGTTACTGTCCGACTTTCAGAATTGTCAAGGGAAAGCAAACCGATCAGAGATATCAATGAACTCAGGCAATTTAAAGAAGTGACATTTATTTCATAAAAATATTCACATCGTAAAGAACAAGGAGGTACATAACATGGCAAAAGGTGGCTTTCGCGGGGGCTTGCCCGGAAACCAGGCAAACATGATGAGACAGGCGCAGAAAATGCAGCAGGAATTTCTGAAGATGCAGCAGGAACTGGAATCCACAGATTTTGAATTCACATCAGGCGGGGGAGCTGTTAAAGCAGTTATTACCGGAACTCGTGAATTCAAAGAGATAACGATTGATCCGGAAGTTGTAGATCCGGAAGATGTTGAGATGCTTCAGGACCTGATCCTTGCTGCGGTCAACGGGGCATTGAAAGCAGCTGATGATAAAACAAGCGAGTCGATGGCAAAGCTGCAGGGAGGACTCGGCGGTTTCCCAGGCATGTTCTGAGTACTCGGAGAGTGCTGAAAGGCGCTTTTATCTGTTAGCTTGATTCTGGCAACAATGAATAACAGCTGGAAACAGCGGTTATGAAAAACCGACATCCATCCCCCATGTCAGGTGATGGATGTCGGTTTTTGACATATTTCTCGCCCAGAATAATCATCATCGACCCTATGAGCAACTTATGAATGGATCAGACTTCTTAAAGCATATATGAAGCTTCGAAAGATGCAGGATTACGGCGCAAACTTTACAAAAATAGTATCCTCGTCGACACGATGGATCGATCCATCAGCCGGATAGACCGGCATTCTTTCAAAGTCACGGTCTGAGATCATATATTCTGCTGTTTTGTGATCCACAATATTCATTTCAGCCCCGATGTATCGATAGATGAAATCCGCTTCCGTATAGCCGGTCAGAAGCTGAAACTGGACGCCCATCAAGTCATGAGCCTGCGATTCCGGATCACCAAAGGCAGCATCAAAGTGGAGAGCCTCTCCGGCTGATGGATACAGGACGATCTGATCCGTTTCGTCATAGTCCGGAACGGAACGAATCTGTGTAACGAGTGTTGTGGCAAGAGAATATGCGTTTTCATACTCCAGGTGAAGTTTGAGATATGTGCGATTGGCAAAACAGATATTGATAACCATAATTGCGAAGAGACAGATATGAATGAGATCTTTCATTATACGAGAGCCTGCTGAAGAATATGAGAACTGTTCCAGACCGATTATGATCAGAAGATACAATGCAATAAAAGAGTAAAGCACGAGTGTGTGGATGGTATTCCAGTAAAATACGGCATATAAAATGCAGATACTAAACGGTAAAACTGACAGGCAAAAAAGCAGCAGGAAAAAAATCGAAGCGCTTTTTTTCCTGAGCGTGTTCAGCAGAATGCAAGCCAATCCTCCGCCCAGACAGATAAAATGTAGAATCCGGGAAAACCGGGAGACTATAATCATATTATAACGAGAAGTCAGGTTGAGCAGAAAGAACCGATAAGCAACCGCAATCCCCGATGGAAAGCCGGGGCCATTGGATTGGGCTTCATTGGAATACTGGTTCACATTACCTCCTGCAATATAAAGGGAAAGAGATATGGTCAGCCTGTAGAGCTCCAAACCCAAAACGAGAATACAAATATATAATAGTCCACGCCGAAAGATGGCTAATGCTGCCTGCTTATCCCGGCTTTCCAAAATATCCTGAATCAGAAGCAGAACCATCAGGCTGGCGGTGATTGCCAGATAGGCCTGATAGATACTGAACATCAGAACGATCAGAAAACTGGACAAAAGCCAGTGACGCCAGTCTTTCTGCCTGGCTTCTCTGACCGCCAGAACAGATAAAAAGAACGCAACTGCATAAGCGCTGCTGGTGTACATATAGCAAAAAGTGCCGATCTGCGAAGGGAAGGAAATAATCAGTCCACAAAGAAGAATCCTGCTCAGGCTGCTGCTTATATGAAAGAGATTGATAATAATGACGACAGAAACAGAGAGTAAAAGCAAACTGACAATTCCATGCAGCCACGGCATGGAATAATCCGGAATGACCAGCCGCAGCAGTTCCAGGCCCCAGCGGCCGGAATATATGGTCTCTCCTTTGCTGAACAGATATACTACATCATCATGATTAGGCAGTTTGTTGGTCATGACAAACATGTGCGTGATCAGCCCAAAAACCAGTGCTGCCAGAAAGACAAGTCGGTTTTCCCGGAGCCAGTTCAGAATCCACTCAGAAAACCGCTCAGTCACCGACAGATTGCGCTTCTGCATGACATAGCCTCACTTTCGAAGACGATAACAATAAAGTAGCATATAAAAAATGGAGAAGCAAGAAGAAAATAAAAAACAGACACGCATTGCGTATCTGTTTTCTGGAGGCGCCACCCGGACTTGAACCGGGGAATCGCGGATTTGCAGTCCGCTGCCTTACCACTTGGCTATGGCGCCATATAAATCTTGCGGGATTAACCCGCAAGATATTTGGAGCGGGCAACGAGGCTCGAACTCGCTACCTCCACCTTGGCAAGGTGGCGCTCTACCGGATGAGCTATGCCCGCATATA
>CADBOX010000145.1 GCA_902796415.1 uncultured Lachnospiraceae bacterium | reverse complement strand
TCATTTTCCATTTCATCTTTGCTCAGTTTTACACTTCCCAGTGGATACAGAGGCTGTAAATCTTCACAGGTATACGTCCTTGAAAAATTAGCCATTTTTGTTTTCGCACCAAATCCTGCCATAGGAACCTGTTGCTCAGTTTTATTTAGTTCACTTACATCAACATTTCCCAGATCCTTTAGGCCCTTGACATAAGACCAATCGATATAATCCTTACTTCTGATACCGGATTCATCAGTATAGCAGCTCGTTTTTGCAGCAGTCCTGTCATTCTCAACATCAGAACCAAGTTTGGTCAGACGATATTTGAGATTCTCTTCTGCAGTTGAACCAAACCGTTTGTCTTTATTTCCCACAAACAAATTAAAATATCCATGAGAATACGTTGCCGTTCCGATATAATTACATGCTGCATGATCTGAATAATAATGTCCGCTCATTCCGAAAAAGGCCACTTTATAAGTAATCGCTACAGGACACTTATAGTTGAATTGCAAACTGGTATTGCCTTCCTTCGAAGTAGTCACCATTCCTGTATGTGGCGGAAGCTCCACAGAGACAGAATCTGCAGTTGATTCGGACTTTTCTTTTTCTTCACTGTGATCCTCACTGTGATTCCAACTCGTCGAGAAGCTTCCCTTTATTCCAAAGCTGGCTTTCACCGACCTTATTTTACCTTCTGTTGAGAATCCAACACTTGTATTTACACCCCAGTTACTGTATGTAGATAATGAATTCGAAAAGCTGCTAGAGACAGACGTACCCTGGTTGATTGATACAGGCACTGTCTCTTCCGTTGGGTTTGTAACATTTTGCGTAACCATGTCATTACCTGAGTCTTCTGATGAGCTATATATAACGTCTTGTCCAAAAGATCCTGATCTGATTTTCTGATCTCTCTCCGCGTCATCTTTACAGCTCTCCCAAGGAGCTATATAATCAAGGCCATCCATCTCATTAATCGGTGCCAGATCTATATCATAAAAGACCATTCCAAAGCTGGCATAATCATATCCGAATGTTTTACCCTGCCTGTTTAATGTTGTCACGATATTGGCATATCCTTTCGTACTGTCATCAACTTTCATGTCAGGCAGGACAGAATCATCCTTGTGATCTTCTCCCATTGATAAGAGTTCGGATTTTGAGATCCAGTCATTGTTTGCTGCTGCAGATCTTGCAGCCATCTCATCTCTGGCATCCTTCAAACTATTAATTTCAATTAAACCTGTGGAGCTGGCATAGTCTTCCTTTTTTTCTCCTTGAACCTTGTTCTCATGCAACCCGTGATTTGCCTCAGGACTTCCTAATACATCGGCAAGATTATCAGTTTCGAACTCATCATCGCTATAGCTGCCATTCACAAAGTATTTGTAAAAGTCTTTATCCTTGGCTTCAGTATTGTCTTTGTCAGCTCCACCGTTACATGTGTATCTATCATTGAGATCAAGCATCATGCCAACGCCAATCTTAGCCCACTTCTTCTGGATCTCTTCAGAGCCCAGAATATTCTTTATTGCAAACATATCCAGATCTGCAACATTATAATTACCACTTGCATCAGGTTCAATTATATTATAGTAACGAATACCATCATATTTTATAGATTTAAAGCCGGTTCTGTTATTATTCTTATCCTTATAATATTCTACTTCCGCACCAGATGTATTATTGGCCGCTTTAACTTCCGTGACCAGAATTCCTTCAGCCATAGCTCCAGAAAAAGCCATACCTGAGGCTAAAACCAGCGATAACGAAGTGGCCAAAAACCTTTTAATACTCTTCTTTATCATCTGTATCCTCCTGAATTATTTTGTAATCCCAATCTTTTTCGTCACCTTTTTACCACTTCCATCTGTAGCCATGACAGTAATCTTCACTTTCTTACCTATACCAGCTTTCAGTGCTTTTACTTTACCTTTCTGGGTTACAGTTGCATATTTCTTATTGCTTGATATCCATTTCAGCTTTCTGTTCGCACCCTTTGTTGCTTTAACTGTTGCTTTAAGCTTCATGGTCTTTCCGGCTTTCAGACTATTCTTAGCTCCTTTTACCGTAATCTTTTTCACAACACCCTTCATGGATTTG
>CADBOX010000144.1 GCA_902796415.1 uncultured Lachnospiraceae bacterium | reverse complement strand
TATCTAACATATCTTGTACGGAAAGTCAGGATTAACAGTTATCTGAAGTCATTACTGAGCCTTGCCGGTCTTTTAACACAGAATGACATAGCTCCGGAAGCAAACAATGAGATAAAAAAAGACGTGACGGACATGATTCATACGTATGTCGAATCATTGAAACGCCAAGGAACGTATGAAACTGCTTCGAAGAAAGTGTTGGAGTACAGGCTGGCAGCACAGGTCTTTGATGCGTTTGGTGAGGTGATAAGAAATTATGAAGTTGAAGATCTGATTACCGCAGCGGAGACCGACTTGGACAGGCAGGTCAGAGCAGCAGATGCAAAGCTTGGTGGATACGGTTTCCCATATGTCTATGGGCGGCGTTTTCTGGATCTCAGTAATCCAACTGCATTTAAGATCGATTGCATTCTTTTCGCAGCCAGCGAGGAATGCATTAAGCAATTGAATCAATATGCTGAAAGCAAATTCCACAGTTTCAATGATCAATACAGAAAATATATAGTCACCAAGTCTGAAAAATGCCGGAAACAGTACAGTGATATTGTTGCGGATGGAGATGTAATCAGCAAACACAACTTTACTTTGCCTGAAACTATCAGCGTAAAAGTGGAAACGGAGGGAGATGTCTTTGCTGATCACTTATTCGCTGATGAAAACGGAAATGCCAGAATCAGGCTGAATAGCTGGGAAAAAGGGGTACTGGCAGAAGAACAGCAACGTTCAGATTATGTTTGCTGGCTTCGGAACTATGTCAGGCAAGCTTGGTCACTTCGTATTCCATACGAAATGAATAACGAAACAAAGGAAACCTATCCTGACTTTATTATCATCCGAAGAGATCCTGAACTCTCTTATGTGCTGGATATTCTGGAACCGCATGATGGTTCCTTCAAGGACAATCTGCCAAAAGCAAAGGCATTTGCGAATTATGCTGTTGAAGAGCCAAGAATCGGACGCATACAGCTTATCAGGGAGTATAAAAACGAAGCAGGATCAAATAATTTCAAACGTCTGGATATGGCAAGGGGTGAAGTCAGAGATAAAGTGCTCAAAGCAATCTCTAACGAGGAACTGGACCATATTTTTGATACTGATGGACAATAAAGTGACATAGTGAGGAAGAAACCAGATGAGCTATACATTTATGGATCTGTTTGCTGGTGCGGGAGGCCTTTCTGAAGGCTTTATTCAGGCTGGCTTTATGCCCATAGCTCATGTGGAAATGAATCGTGATGCAGCCAGAACATTGGAAACAAGAATCGCTTACCACTGCCTTATGAAGCAAGGGAAACGAGACATCTACGATAATTACCTGAATGGGACAATTAGCCATGAATACTTGATGAAACAATTGTCCGATCAGTATCAAAACAGTGTCCTGTGCGAAAAAATGTCAGATGAAACGCTTCCGGGAATATTTGATGCGATTGATCAGAAACTGAAAGAGAACTCGATCAGTAACATAGATGTTATCATCGGAGGGCCTCCTTGCCAGGCGTATTCTCTGGTTGGCAGAGCACAAAGCAAACATATGGAAAGGCCAATGGAGGAAGATCCGAGGAATACTCTTTACAAACTGTATGTCAGATTTCTGAAAAAGTATCAGCCTTCTATGTTTGTCTTTGAAAACGTTACAGGCATTCAGACAGCGAATGGTGGAAGGACATGGAAGAATATTCAAAAGTATATGAGGCGGACTGGCTACAAAATAGATTGCAAGATACAAAACGCCAGATACTTTGGAGTGCTCCAGGACAGAAAAAGAGTTATTATCGTTGGCTGGAAAAAGAATGAACCCTACACCTATCCTGATTTTGACAGACCAGATGTTCATGCCATTGTTAATGACTTGTTTTCAGATCTGCCGCAGTTAAAACCTGGTGAAAAAGCAGATCAGTACAAATCCGCAGATATGAGTGAATATGTCAGAGATAATCATATCAGGGAGTCCGAAGACATTCTGACCCTCCATTGTTGCAGACCTAATATTCCAAGAGATATAGCAATATATAAAAGAGCAATCGAACTCT
>CADBOX010000143.1 GCA_902796415.1 uncultured Lachnospiraceae bacterium | reverse complement strand
CGAAACTCACACATTTACTACACACGGTACACACATTCTTGCTTAATACATATGGACATTATAGGATAAATAAGGACAAACGAAGAAGAAAGGAAAATGCCGATAAAGCTGATAAAATAGGGCTTTTTCGGATGTTTGGAGATTTATGAGCACCAAGACAAAATTGCTTTTCGTGTGCCACGGCAGCATATTAAGAAGAGTCGAAAAACCCTGAAGAATAAAGGCGTGGAGGCACTTGGAGAAGCTTTACTACACACAAACTACACAAGAATTTTGAGGGTTCGGATATGACTTTTTTCAACATAAGAAAGCCTGTGATACGTATGGATGTGATACGTTTCGGAGGCTTTTTTATTTTATTATGAAAGATTGTGAACCATGATAGAAGCATCTGTTCTGTAAGTACAATCAAATTAATGACGCAAAATTGAATTATGGCATTTAATAGTATTGCCTCTGTCAGATACCGTAGATGAGAAATGCATGGTGTTTGCGGTAGGTGTTATTCGCCATTCTAGAACCATCATATAGCTCAGATTAGGAACAAAATGAATGTGGAGAAGCGGGAGAATTATAACAATGGGGGAGGAAAGAGCATGATTGCGAACTGTCAGTTTAAGACGGAGGAGGAAATCATGGATGATTTTTGGTGTTTGGCTTATCTATTAAACTCGTCAAAAATAGTGGTCTTTCAAGAGCGGCATGTTTGTGATATAGAAATGCTGCGAGGTATATGCTACATTTTATTTGTCGAAATTACCGGCGTACAGATATTTGTCCCCTGCCGGTCGTACCTTAGGGTCTATGAATGAAGAGGAGGTTGTTTTATGGGAATCAGTATTGAAAATAATGGAACTTGGCGTCAGATAGGGGATATCAATGATAATAGCATTACAAATAGTACGTCAAATAAGGACATGGAAAAATTGATTGCCTGTGTAAAGGAAAGCGGTGTTTCAAAAGACGATATCGAGCTTCTTATTCAAGTATTAAAGGATATCAACAACTCCCAGAACGATCTTACAACTGAGTTTGCAAAAATGGCGGATGAACAGAAAGCTGCCCAAAAAACTGGAACGTTGAAAAAGATTCAGGATAGAGTGACACTGACAAATGGCATGATCACGCTTGGAAAGACTGCGATAGGAATTGCAACTAAAAACCCTGTGCTGGCTCTGGAGGCTGTAAAGGATTTGGCGAAATAAAGAGCAGAGGAGTATCCCGTGGACAGAAAACCTGAGAATATGGCTATTGTTAACAAATCAGACTGGAATCAGTATGGGGATATAAATGTCGGTGGAACAGTTAATCACTATCATGGTGATGGTATTGCAAATCAAAAGAAGAAACGTTTCACGAACAAGAAACTTGTAGTTCCTTTTACAAAAGAGTCCTCAAGTGGATATCAAGGAGGAACATACGTGCAGAGAGACGATCTCCTTAGGAAGATCAGTGCCTGCTTTGATGCCCAAAAAGGACAAAAGTGCATGGTCTTCCTGTCTGGCATGGGGGGATGCGGGAAATCCGAACTGGCAAGGGCGTATGCGGATATCCATAACGGAGAATACGAGGAAATATTCTGGTTGACGTGTAAGGACGGTGCCAAGCCTGAGCTTTTTGCGCTTATGGCGGAAGCAAATACACTTTGCGAAGTCAATAAGGAAGATGCATACGGGTTTTCTGATAAGGTCCTTCTCATTGTGGACAATTATAATTTTGATGATCCTCAATTTTTGTTTTCAATCAGTAAATCAACGGGGAATGCGGACATCCTTGTCACGACCAGGCGAGGCTTCATAGATGGTTATGGGGACGCTATGATACCTGTGGAATCTGATGACAAGGAAGATTTCGCCTGCTCAGTTTTTGAAAAGAATTATTGCAGGAGATCCAGGCAGGGAAAACCGAAGAAGATAAAGGATGATGATGTAGCGTGCGTACGTGAGATCTGCCGTGAAGTGCAGTATAACACGATGATTATTTCGATGATAGGGATCCGGCTGAGGGATTACGATGATCTTTGCATTCCTGAATGTGCACGTAAGATCAGAAACGGTGTTGGAAGTCTCAGAGGACGAGTTCGATACAGCAAGGATCAGGATACCAGATCGGAAGAGATCAGGGACATACTTGAATTTCTTTTTTCGGATATACTTAACCACAGGTTTACCGATGAGGAAAAAGCGATACTTACAGTTCTTTCCCTATTTCCTGCGTCATGGTATGCGGGAGAATATGTCATCTCCCTGTGTAAAGGAGTTCAGACAGAACCAGAGTACAAAGATGCTCTTATGGATCTTCTGGATCTCGGATGGCTCCAGGGTAACGCTGAAAGGATTGCAGTACATCCCCTGGTTGCAGAGGTGTTGTCTGGCAAGCAGATCATTGCCATCGATCCTGTTTTTTTCGAAGGTTTGGTCGTTAATTATCTAGGGATGCCATCCCGTTATTTGGGGAAGGAAATCTTCTTGATCAATAAAATTTTGAAATTGGCAGATGGAATCAAGCAGGAGGCTAGGATGGCTTCAATGCTTCTTATCAATCATGGAGGATATAGAAAGCTCGCTGAGGAGATTCTGCCTGATGTGAAGGCGGCATATTTTGTATTTGCCAATCATGCCGGAATGAGGCATTTTATGTACCGGGACTTGGTGAAGAAAGAAACAAGTTCGCTGATCGATGTGTCTTGTCAGGAGAAAGAAGGCAAGCAGGCGGAACTGCTAAGAATCATCAAAACAGATGATTCTTATGAGCTTGATCTGAACATCGATTTTTGTGGGAAATGTATCGAAGAAATTCCGGATGGGTTGTGTTGGAGCGATTTGAGCTTAAGAAGAGTGTCGTTTTCTAAATCATTGAAATGCATAAGAAGCGGTGCGTTCGGTGCCTGCAGCGGATTAAGCGGGGAACTGAAACTGCCGGAAGGCCTGAAGAGCATAGGGGATGGTGCGTTCTCTGGCTGCAACGGATTAAGCGGGGAACTGAAACTGCCGGAAAGCCTGACGAGCATAGGAGACAATGTGTTTTTGAACTGCTGTGCTTTAGAAAAACTGATATCCTGCAATCCTCATACTGAGATCGCAGGGGCACTTAATCTATACAGCTCGATGGTTATTTGCGGATACCGAAATTCAACCGCAGAAGTGTATGCAAGAGAGCACGGCCTTGTATTTGAAGAATTCGAGGAATGAGTATCGGAAGAAATTAACGGAATGTGTAGATTCCTCGATGAGACATGTCATGAGTTGACAAATAAAATGTGATAAACAGTGTATAATAAAGGATTCCCGCTGCCCGGGCAAATGATGCTTCCAGGTTGTGG
>CADBOX010000142.1 GCA_902796415.1 uncultured Lachnospiraceae bacterium | reverse complement strand
TGTTAGACTATCAACAATGAGCTAATTTTTAATCATAACAGTCGGAGGCGCTATATTGATCAGACAAGAAGGGTCATTAAGACCATCCTATAAGAAATCCGTAATAAGAAGGATATTTGGTAACGAAATGGATCAGGAAATAAGGGATATCATCATAAAACACGGCAGTAATATACTTTGCTCTGATACTTTTAAGGAAACCTTTGATCAGACACATCATTATAAAACCACGGTGGGTGACCACATCCTGGGGGTTACTGTGGAAGCTGTAAAGGTTTGTCTCCGACATAATCAGACAGATGATCAGACTCTTGGAAATGTAGTGACTTCCTGTCTTTGTCACGATTTGGGTATTGTTGGAAGAGATGAGAAATATAACAATAATTTTGAAACCTTAATCTGGCATCCAAAGGATTCTGCGGAAGTATACAAGGAACTGACCGGAGAGGAAGATGAGAGAGTACTGGACGCTATTCATTCCCATATGTTTCCCCTGAAACCACCCATGCCAAAACACAGAGAAGGCTGGATTCTTACCTGGGCAGATAAGATCAGCGCCTCCATGGATATACTTCAGATTCCCCCGGTGACTGTTGAGGAAAGGGAAGAACTTCTGGAACTGGCAGAAAAGGAACAAGAATAGCGTCCTACCATACATTAGTTTATATTTTAATTGTATCCGGCTGTCGCCTAAAGGCAATTACATAGATGACGGCCCGGAAGATCCAGTCAACGTACATGGCGTACCAGACACTAAGTACATTCATGTGGAAGAGTTTGATGAATACATAGGCCAGACCGACACGGAAGACCCACATGGTGAAAACCGCGATGATCATAGTGAAGGTTGCCCTCCCGATGGCACGAAAATAATAGGGCGTCTGAAATGCCAGAGGCCATATAATCATGGCAATGGCATGGGAAAGAACCAATCCCTGAGCCAATGTGGCAGACAACCCTGTCAGCTGATAACAGCTGACAAAGAAGGAACGGCCGATAATCAGGATGGAACTCAGGACAGCCAGCATGACGTAATTGATCTTAATCAGTTTTTTAGCATAGTATTTTGCTTGTTGGTATTCCCCGGCCCCGTAGCATTGTCCCACGATGGTGAGCATACCTGCTCCCAGAGCATTTCCAGGAAGGTAGAGGTAGGTTACCAGATTAGAAGCAACGGCGAAAGCCGCGATGGATGCGGTACCCAGAGTGGATACCAGGCTTTGCAGCATCAGTTTTCCCAGATTAAAGATTCCACTCTCCAGACTGTTGGGAATACCGATGGACAGGATTTTTTTCAATATAGCCAGATCAGGCAGCAGATCAGAGAAGCTCTTCACACGAAGGGCGTTTTCTTTTTTCTGAAGCAGGAAGAGGATGGCTAGAGCCCCGATTGCCCGGGCAATCACCGTGGGGATACCAACACCCAGAACCCCCATCTTCAACACGAAGATACAAAAGGCGTTACCGGCTATGTTGATGACATTCATCAGGAGAGACATCAGCATGGATGTCCTGGTGTTTCCCATTGCCCGGAAGACGGCAGCGCTGGAATGATAAATTCCCAGGAAGGGGAAGGATATGGCGGTACAAGCCATATATAGCATGGCATTATCCATGACAGAAGCTTCCACCTGACCAAATATCAGAGAAAGGATGGAATGGTTTCCAATCAGGAGGATAATTGTGATCAACAGCATCGAAATTCCGGTGAGAAAGAACAGCTGACCTCCCACCTTAGAGGCATTCCTCTCGTCTTTTCCCCCGATAAACTGGGCACATACCACAGTTCCTCCGGCAGCGATGGCAAAGAGTACCTGGAGGATCAGATTATTGATGGAATCCACCAGGGAAACACCGGATACGGCAGCCTCACCCAAAGTGGCAACCATCAGGACATCGGCCATGCCCACCAGAACGATAAGAAGCTGCTCAATCATCAGGGGAACCAAAAGATTATATAACTGCTTTCTATTATATAGGTAGTTCATTCATCACACTCTTTTCCATTCTGTTTTTCCAAATATTAACTATATTAATACAACTATATCATGGTTTTCTCCACAATCCTATTTGAAAAAACGATACTATAAAGCATTTATCTACCATCTCATAAGTCAAATCAACCGAAAGATGCTAAGTAACCTTCTTTAATTATTTAAATGCTAAACTAGACATTACTTACAAATCAATAATATATTTTTTGTTAATAATATAGAAAGAATAAGGAATACTTGACAGGAAGATTGTTGAAATTTATAATAAATTTAGAAACTGATATACCGGTATATGGGATAAACCTTGGATAGGGGTCAGACCCCATTGCAAACAAATATGACTTTATACGAAAGGAGTAGTATCAATGAAAGTAGGATTTATCGGACTTGGAATCATGGGAAGACCAATGGCTAAAAATCTGTTGAAGGCAGGGGTGGAACTGCTGGTGTCAGATCTGAATAAGGAAGCAGTCGCTGACGTTGTGGCCGCAGGAGCTAAAGAAGCCAGTTACGCTGAGATCGGAGAGCAGTGTGAGAGAATCATCCTTATGGTTCCCAGCGGTGAGATTTCAAAGGCGATCCTTTTCGGAGAGGGTGGCGTGGCTTCCACAGTGAAAGCAGGAACTGTAGTCTGTGATATGAGTTCTGTTACACCGGTTGAGTCCCAGGAATGTTACGAGGGGCTGAAGGCAAAAGGTGTAGGTTTTGTGGATGCTCCGGTTTCCGGTGGAGAGCCGGGAGCAATTGCAGGTTCTCTGGCTATTATGGCAGGGGGTGATCAGGCTGACTTTGATGCATTCCAGGAATATTTTGATATCATGGGTAACAGTGCTCTGTTGATCGGTGGTTCCGGAAGCGGTTCCGTGACCAAACTTGCCAATCAGGTTATCGTAAATAATACCATAGCAGTAGTATCTGAGGCTTTCGTTCTGGCAGTAAAAGCCGGTGCTGATCCTGTGAAGGTATACCAGGCAATCCGTGGTGGTCTGGCAGGCAGCGCAGTCCTGGATGCCAAGATTCCTATGATTGTGGAGCGTAATTTTAAACCAGGCGGCCCCATCCGCATCAACCATAAAGACATTAAGAACGTGGTTAACACAGCGCATTCCATCGATGTTCCGATTCCATATACTGCACAGTTATATGAGATCCTTCAGGCTATGAAAGTTCATGGACATATGGGGGATGATCATGGTGGAATCGTTCAGTACTTCGAGAAACTCGCAGATGTGGAAGTGAAGAAAGTAGATTGACAGGAGGGGTAGAAGATGGCAATCAGTACAGATATTTTAACATCTTATAAGCCGATTGACGAAGCAGCGGTGGATGCTCTGCTGGCTAAGGAGATTGCGGCAAATGATAAGAAGATTGTTGTTCTGGATGATGATCCTACCGGAGTGCAAACGGTTCATGACATCTCCGTTTATACCAACTGGGATAAAGAGAGTGTTATGATGGGATTTGAGGAGGAAAATAACCTTTTCTACATTATGACCAATTCCCGTGGCTTTACCGCAGAACAGACAACAAAGGCACACAGAGAGATTGCCGCTGTTGTGGATGAAGTGTCCAAAGAAACTGGCAAGGGATATATTTTCATCAGCCGCAGTGATTCCACGCTTCGCGGACATTATCCTCTGGAGACCGAACTTCTGAAAGAAGATTATGTGAAGAATACCGGAACCCAGATTGATGGAGAGATTCTTTGCCCATTCTTCAAAGAGGGCGGACGTTTCACCATCAATAATGTTCACTATGTAAAATACGGCGATGAGCTGGTTCCTGCCAATGAGACGGAATTTGCAAAAGACAAGACTTTCGGATATAAAGCAGCCACCATGCCGGAGTATGTGGAAGAGAAGACAAAAGGCCAGTATAAAGCCGCTGATGTAACCTGTATCTCATTGGAGGACATTCATGATGTGGCCATCGATAAGATCGAGGAGCAGCTGATGAATGTGAAGAACTTCAACAAAATTATCATCAATGCCGTGGATTATGTAGACATCAAGGTGTTCTGTGTGGCTTTATACCGTGCGATGGCTAAGGGAAAGATCTTCATGATGCGCACTGCTGCCGGTATCGTTAAGGTTATGGGTGGTGTTACTGACCAGCCGCTCCTGACCAGAGAGCAGATGGTAGTAAAGGAGACCAGCAATGGTGGAATCATCGTAGTTGGATCCCACACGGATAAGACAACAAAGCAGGTGGAATGTCTGAAAGAACTGAAAGATATCGAATTTATCGAGCTGGATGCAACACTTGTGAAAGATGATAAAGCCTTTGAGGCAGAAGTACAAAGATGTCTGGACAGAGAAGAGGAGTGCATTAAGGCAGGGAAGACAGTCTGCTGTTATACCACCCGTGCGCTCATTACTGCAGATACAGGGGACAAAGAAGACGAACTTCGCCTGGCAGTCAAGATCTCCGATGCGGTACAATCCCTGGTCGGCAGACTTTCTGTGACACCGGCTTTCGTTATCGCAAAGGGCGGTATTACTTCCAGCGACGTAGGAACCAAAGCCCTTGCCGTTAAGAAAGCCAATGTTTTAGGACAGATCAAACCTGGTATCCCTGTATGGCAGACAGGGCCTGAAAGTAAATTTCCTCAGACGCCTTATGTTATCTTCCCGGGTAATGTAGGGGAGATAGAGACTTTGAAGGAAGCAGTTAAAGTATTGACAAAATAAAATTATAATAAATATATATAATGTAAAGGAGGAAAATATTATGTTTATGTTCTTATCTCACATCCTGGATCCCGATGGTTATGCATGGCCAGGTGAGCCGGTTGTTTCCACACAGCAGTGTACGGATGTTTGTGAAGAGACACCATTCTGCAGTTTTGTTTCTACTGTTCCGAACCACTGTGGAACTCATATGGATGCTCCCCGTCACTTCGTAAAAGACGGTATCAGCATCAATGAGTTGGGTATCGAGTATTTCTGCCATACAGAAGTTGCTCTTCTTGAGATTCCTAAGGGACCGGCACAGGGAATCTACAAAGAGGACCTGGAACCTTACGCTGATATCCTTTCCAAAGTATCCTTTGCACTGATCCGCACCGGTATGGAGCAGTATCGTGACACCGATCAGAATATCTATCAGAACGAAGGCGCATACATTGCACCTAGCGCAGGTGATTATCTGACAGAGAACTTCCCGAACCTGAAAGGTATCGGCATGGACTTCCTGGCAATCGGATCTGCTTCCGCATCCTGTCCGGAAGGCGAGCTTCCGCCGGACTGCCACAGACATATCCTGGGATATTACACAGGCAAATTCTGTACAGGTGTTGAAGATATGCATCTGTCCGAGATCCCTAAGGGAGCAAAGATTACCAGATTCATCAATGCACCTCTTCGCATCAAAGGCCTTGACTCCAGCCAGGTAGTATGTATCGCTGAGATTGAAGATTAATCGTTGTTAAAAAGATAAAAAGAAATGATATCTTTAACCACAAAGAAGCCGGATTTTAAATCCGGCTTCTTTTTCGACTTATATAGCTATAATCAGTTTTCGTAACAGGTTTACAGTTATCTATAATAATTTTGGAGATTTATGGATTTACAATCTTGAGATTGATCTCCTGAGCGATATGGAGATGACTTCCGATCAGGTCTTCCAGCTCCTGAAGACGATGTTCTTTCACATAATCCAGGATGGTCTGGTGCTCCTTTACCGTGTCCTCCATTCTGCCTTCCTGGAGAAATGAGGTGGCGGTCTGCCAGAAGATCCGATACATGAAACGACGATAAATCTCAAGCATGGATTCATTTCCCACGAACTGAACTACACTGCGGTGGAATTCATAATCTTTGCGTGCAAAGTCTTCGTTATTATGGCTGGTTTCGATAATCTCATGCTGACTCTGTACTTTCCCGGATAGCTTGTTATAATACTGCTGTCCTCTTTCAGAATCCAGGTGAATGGATAACTGTTTAAAACAATAGGTCTCGAGAGCATATCTCAGCTGATAGGTCTCTACGATATCGTCTTTTGTCATCTTATGCAGGGTAAAGCCTTTGCTTGGGAAGACATCGATATAGCGTTCCTGCTCCAGACGCAGAACCGCATCCCGAAAAGGAGTACGTGACACATCAGATTCCTTGGCCATCTTATTCAAGGAATAGTATTCCCCTTCTTTTAATTTTCCATCTTTTATCAATCCGATCAGATGATTATATGCTTTGGACTGAAGCATCTGAGTATCTTTCATAAACATTATCTCCCCATGATTTTATATCATCATTCTACCTTATGTCAGAAAAACATGTCAATCCATTTCTTGACCCTGACAGAAGAGATATTTGTACAAAATTGACAATGCCATCTGAAAACAGTAATATATGAGTATAGTAAATGTATAGGCAAAGAATTATATAAGACTATTTACATAAATAACACAGCATTCTATACGGAAATCGAGTTGGCACGAAGGAGAGAAGGAGGATATAAAATGTTAATTGATCTGGTAAGAAAAAACAGAAGCTATCGTGGTTATGATCATAGCAGAAAAATCAGCAGAGAGGAATTGCTAAAGATGGTGGAGGCGGCACGCCTGTGTCCTTCCAGTGTGAATATGCAACCCTTAAAATTCCATCTGGTCTATGAGGAAGAGAAGGTGTCCCAGCTTCAGGCCCAGACCAAATGGGCCAGGGGACTTCCGGAGATGAAGCTCCCTCATCCCGGCAAGGAACCGACTGCTTTTATTGTAATCTGTCAGGATACGGACATCAATCCCAATCTTTCCCGTTTTCAGAAAGATGTAGGAATCGTGGCACAGACCATGCTGCTGACCGCAGTGGAGATGGGTCTGGGTGGTATTATGATCGGTAACTTCAGCCCGGATTCCGTTGCTGAGGTGACTGGGTTTCCTGAAAACATCAAGCCTTTGCTGATCGTTGCCCTTGGGAAGCCGGACGAAGAAATCATCCTGACAGATGTGGTAGATGGGAAAACCGCCTACTACCGAGACCAGGAAGACAGGCACTATGTACCCAAACGAACTTTGGAAGATCTGATCTGTTAAGATGATGGATGATTAACCTTATGACAAAGCCGGAGGGTTGGAGATATTTTCAATTCAAATATCTCCAATCCTCCGGCTTGTAACTGCAAAACTATTGTAACTGCATTATTAATAGAAAATATCTGCTGCCTCCCGGCTTATTAAAAAGATCATACTCTTAATGAATTGTTCTCAATGTTATAATCCATCCTCCAGTTGATACATCTCTTGAGATAATGAACATAAGCAGGATTCTTGCACATGCCTTTTCCTTCCGTATCAGAGATCTTTGCCACATCCATGCCATTGCATGCGGTGGTTTTCATAACAATATTAAGGGCCGGCACTTTGGTATCATTGGAGAGGTAGGTCCCGATCCCGAAAGCAACTTTGGCACGGCCATCGAAATGCTTCTTAATCTGGTCGGCTTTCTCAAAATTCAGGCTGTCGCTGAACAGCAGGGTTTTGGTCTTAGGATCAATATCCAGGTATTTATAATGATTAATCATCTTCTCGCCCCACTCGATTGGGTCCCCGCTGTCATGTCTTACACCACTGAAAAGTGTGGCATAAGTAAGCTGGAAATCTTTCAGGAAGCAATCTGTGGTGATGGCGTCTGTCAGGGCGGTTCCGTTGAGGACTCCGTATTCCTTCACCCAGGCATCCAGGGCATACCAGTTGGAATATGCCGGATTATGTTTATGATTTCCCTGGCCTACGCACATGAGCCATTCGTGAGCCATAGTACCGATAGGGGTGATCTTATATTTTTTGGCAAGATAAACGTTGGATGTACCCACGAAAGTAGAATCAGGGTACTTATGCTCACTAAAGGCCTTGACAGCCAGTTCCTGAGCTTCTGCGGACAGTCTTCTTCTAAGACCGAACTCGGAGAAGGCACCGATATTGTATTCGCCGCTGACGAGTTTCTCAACCTTTGCTTCCAGACGCTCCTTAAAGCTGTCCATCAAGTCCTCATAATCATAAGCCATGCGGAAATAGACCTCGTTGACGATGGCTAAAGTGGGAATCTCATACATGGATGTGTTCAGCCAGGTTCCCTTGGCCTCGATGGTAAGTCCGCTGGGACCGTCTGTGCTGAATGTAAAATCAGCATATCTCGGTTCCCATAATCTTAGAAAATCACAGTAGGATCCTTTGATCCATTTGATGCGATCCAGGTATTCCAGTTCATCCTCCGTGAATCGAAGATCACAGTAGAGCCTGATCTGGCGTTTGATTTCCTCCACCATCTCGGGGGTAAAATGTACGTCTTCATTACGGCATTTGAATGTCCAGGTGGTCTTGTAATCGCTGAACTGATGATAGATGGCCTGACCCATGGAAAATTTATATGCATCTGTTTCCAATAAACTCTTGATAATCGGTTCCATATTC
>CADBOX010000141.1 GCA_902796415.1 uncultured Lachnospiraceae bacterium | reverse complement strand
GCAGAGAGGGCAAAATACGAAGCAATGCTGGCAAAGGAAAAGGCAAAGTTAGAAGCAGCTGAAGCCCGAGAGGCAGCTCGCAGAGCTGCAATGTTGGAGAATGAAAAAAAGCGTAAAGCAGAAGAAAAACCTATTTCCTCTACGTTAAAAAAGATGTGACTGCCTCTTCATCGAAAAAGAGCAACCCAAAATCCGCAGGAAAATTTGGGAAAACAATAGGAGGAAATCTTGGTGCAAGCCTTGGGAGGGGAATATTTGGAACACTTTTCAAAGATTAAGTTAATTAATATCTTCTTTTGCAATCAATAAATCATTTACTACGGATGATACAAGGAGCAAATCGGCGAATGTCATAATCATTAAAATGGTATATAATGCTATAGAGAATGATTAATCCATATTGCAACAACATTTGTAAAACAGAGGGGATAATTATGCGTAAAATATCTATTCTCAGGATGATTCCGGTACTTGCTTTGTCGGTCTTCATTCTTTGCATTATGCCGTTGAGGGCTTTTGCAGATGAGAACGCAGTTGTAATTGCGGGTTCTGTATATGAATTTGGTGAAAGAGACCATTATGAATTTGATGCGACACGTGGTGCGGCTGGAACCAGTGCTGATAATACTTATGGGTCTTTTTCAGTATCTGGTGATTTGACTCCGGATACAAGTGCAGAAGGTATTCCTTCTTTTTTGGTCAACTCAGGGAAGATCAGTTTGACATATTCATATACAGATGCTCTTCTGAAGGTGGAAGAAGAAAAATGGCATCCAGTAGATGACAAAACAAAGGATGTCAATGATATTAAACTGGCATCAAATATTATGTGCGGAGCTGTGATTCTCCAGACTTCAAGAGATGGAGAAAAATGGGTGGACGATGTGGCGCTGACGAACGCTTTTAAAGAAATGCCGGAGCAGAAGGACCCGTTTTACGAAACTAAAAGCACACAATTAGCTAATGGATGTTATTATCGAGTGATTGTTGCATATAAGTTGGGGAGAAAGACGGGGCAGAAAAAAGTACTCTTTGTGACAACAGATGAGTATGAGTATAAAAAATGTGCAGAGGTGTATGAATTTTATCTTCATGATACAAGTACAGAAAAGCAAGTGGATACCAGTTTGCAGAAAAATCTCGGTGAAATGGTAAAAACGGAAAATGATAAGGGCTATTCAGGGAACAAGGAACTGGGAATCAATGATCCTCATTATGGATGGGAACTGGGGCAGTTTTTTGTTAGTGGATATACAAGAGAAACAAAAGATGATAACGGGACACCTGTATTCCTGAAAAATGTCGGTGACCAGATTACCCTCTGGTTTAATTTAAAACAGGATATAGATAAATTGAATGGAGATGAGATCCTTAGTATTGCTGACAAAAACAAAGGCTATGATCAATTCTTCCAGACACCGAAAATAGACATGGGAAGGGGAACGCTGATTATCCGCTATACAGATGAACAAGGCGTAAAACATGACCCTGAAATCTATACGAATTTTTTGGAGGCCAATACCACTACAAGTGCAGATACAATTGTTAGACTGTTTGAGGAGGGTGATTATGAAGTTGCCTTAGATTACAGCATAAAAAAGACTCCTCGAAAAGTAAAGGATATCGAAGTGATTCCGGAATTCACGGATTATAGAATATCGTTCGAATATTCCGTAAGAAACGGGAATTGCATGGTTTATCCATTTGACGTTTTAACGGGAGACGAGTTATCTGACGGTGCTGTTACACCAAATGGCTTCAAGTTGGATATGGCCAAATCAAGATACCTTACCATTGATGTTCAGCGCTCCGTAGTGATTGACAGTCCAAGCGGACCTGTTGAGGATGTACGTTTTAAACGTCCCGCCAAGGATGGAGATGAATATACAGACGAGGGTATATATACATTTAATGTCAAGAACCTTTATACAGGAGATAGTACGACAAAAACGATTTATGTAGGTGATTCAAGATAGGGGTTGTACTATTTGTATAGCAAAAAAAGTTAATAGGTCGACATTATATTTCAAAAAGAGGGATACATACTACAGTTCTGACGGAGGCATCTAATGAAGAAGATTATTGCGATATTGCTGATCTGTGTGTTGGTACTTATTGGTTGTTCCAAGTCGGCAGAACAACCACCTGCCGGCGAGAGCCAGGCTTCGTCTTCTCGGAAAGAAGTAAAGGAAGAACAGGAGGAAGTGGTTGAGGAAGATGAGGACAGACTTGTAGAGAATCCTGCTCCTGTTGATAGTAAAGTTCCGGCACCGGAACCGGTATTTTCACAGTTAAATGATCCGGAATTGCTTGATTATGTAGAAAAAGAAGTATATGCAGATGTTTCTTCGCAGTTAGGAGATAAATATCGAGTTGAGAATGTCAGTACGACATATGTTTCTAAAGAATACATTGAAGAACTCGCTTATAACTCTCAGACGAATGTTTTCTTTGGATACTCTTTGTCAGATCTTGATGAACAATTCCAGGGAACTCGATATGTGTTTACACTTGATGAGAACGGAGAGACGACAGTTGTTCCTCTTGAAGCTTATGATGATACATATGAAAAAATAGTCAAGAATGTCGCGATCGGATCTGGTGTCATTCTTGTATGTGTGACTGTTTCTGTTGCAACTGCAGGAGCTGGGGCACCTGCTGCCAGTATGATTTTTGCAGCATCCGCTAAATCTGGTGCTATTTTTGCAGCTTCTTCAGGAGCGTTGAGCGGTGTTATTGCAGGAGCGGCTACGGGAATACAGACACATGACTTTGATGAGGCTATAAAAGCCGGCGCACTTGCTGGAAGTGAAGCGTTCAAATGGGGGGCAATTTCCGGTGTTATTGCAGGTGGTGGCACCGAGATGGTAATGCTTAAGACAGCAGCCAGAGGTGGACTTACTCTTGATGAAGCGGCCGTAATTATCAAAGAATCGAAGCTTCCTGCTAATTTTGTTAAGCAGATTCATTCCATGGATGAATATCATGAATTACTTGTTATTGCAGAAAAGGGAGGTCTTACAATCCAGGAAATGTCCAATGTATGTATGGGTACCGGATATCCTGTTGAACTTGTGAAGATGTTCCGCCACACTAAGGAAGGCACAATCTATTTTGAGCAGGCTGGGCTCTATGCAGAGTCAATTAATGGACAGACAGCTTTGATTAGAACGATTGACCTTAATTACAAAAGTGAACTGGCAGGTAAGACAGTAACAAATCTTGAAAGAATGAAACAGGGATATGCCGCTATTGATCCGGCTTCAGGAAAGCCTTTTCAGCTTCACCACATCGGTCAGAAAGTCGATTCACCGTTTGCAATACTGTCACAGTTTGAACACACTGGCGGTGGTAATAATACGATTCTTCACGATCCGACTATAGAAGAAGGTGTACATAGCCTGATTTCTAACGCCCAATGGGATTCTCAGAAGGCCGAGTTCTGGAAAGCACTGGCTGAATTCTTGAGTAAATAGAATAGAAAGGAGACGTAAAGTAATATGGCAACTATTATTGATGCTCTTAAGTCAAAAATGAACCTGCTGGCCGGAGAAGGCGTTTCCGAAACTATGATTACAGAAGCTGAAAAGACACTGAACCTATCCTTTTCATCGGAATATAAAGAGTATCTCAAAACATATGGGATTGCTGCCTATGGAGGTCATGAACTGACAGGTATCACCAGATCTTCCCATGTAAATGTTGTAGATGTTACAAAAGATGAACGGGAAAGAAATCCGGACGTCCCGGCAGATTTATATGTGATAGAAGAGACTGACGTTGAAGAGATTGTTATTTGGCAGTCTGGAGATGGGAAAATTTTCTATTCCGGGCCAAATCAGAAACTGACACATCTGTGTAATTCATTATCAGAATATGTTTCAAAGTGATAAATTATAAGAGCCCCGACCGGCAAT
>CADBOX010000140.1 GCA_902796415.1 uncultured Lachnospiraceae bacterium | reverse complement strand
TTAACAGGCAACAAAAGAGATACCTGTTAAGGTATCTTTTTCGTTGCCCGGATATTCGTTTTGGAATGATGCGCTGCGACCGGCACGTTCTCTTTTTAGGTCACTCATCCTGTCACTCAACTGTGGAAGGGTGTGTGATCGCCATAGGTATATTGCTATATTATTAAAACTATTTATTGACTGTTACATAGTTATATGGTACAATATAAGTATACCTATGCAAAGGAGGCTTACACATGGGGATCGTGAAACTCTACAACAAAGAACGCGGTGTCACATATGTTTACGAATCCATATCCTATTGGGACAAGGAAAAGAAACAGCCGCGTTCCAAGCGTAAATTGATCGGCAAGATAGATCCGGATACCGGTGAGATAGTTCCAACATCTCCTCGTAAGAAAAAAACTGAATATTCAGATAATGACTACAGGAAGATGTACGAAGCTGCTGCCCGGGAATTGTCACAGAAGGACCAACGAATTGAAACACTGGAGGCTTTGCTTGCAAAATGCAGGGAGGATGAGCAGAAGTTCCTTGGCCGGTTAGAGTCAGCCATAAAAGACAGAAGCGATGCAATTTTGCACCAAAAGAACGATGGCTAGTATGCGAATGCCCGCAAGGGATCTGGATTCAATATCACAAAGTGAACAGATGGATTCGATTGAGGAATTGCTGTTCGGCACTGAGCTTGTGCCTGATGAAAGCCGCAGCATATCCGTTGATCATGAAGGCAAACAGGTACATATCTATTTGAAGTCTACGTCTGAGTCGGCTGCATGTCCATGGTGCGGTACCGTGTCCGACAGATTCCATTGCTCAAATTTCAGACATCCTCAATGGATGCCCGTCAACGGCATGACTACATATGCCCATATAGAGCTTAAACGGTTCCGATGTCTGAATCCGGAATGCCGGAAGATAACGTTCGCGGAAGAGCTCGAGAGCGTAAAGGCCAATCAGCAAAGATCTGACCTGGTGAATCTGGTCGTGTTTGCAGTGTCTGTATTCTGCAGTGATGTAGCAACATCGATGATCTGCAGGGAGATGGGAATAGATATCAGCCACGATTCTGCGAACAGGCTGCTTGATCATATCGTAATAGAAGATGCTCCGGATGTTGAGTTCATCGGTGTTGATGATGTGAGTCATCGCAAGGGCCAGACATACCAGACGGTAATATATGACGGCAATGATCATCATTTGCTGGCGCTGCTCGACGGGCGGGATGGCAAGACGTTCAAGGAATGGCTGAGAGATCATCCAAGGATCAAAATCGTAGCCAGAGATCGCGCCAGCGCTTATGCAAGTGCCATAAGCGAGATCCTTCCGAATGCAATACAGGTCGCTGATCGATTCCATATCCTCCAGAATCTTCTGGAATACCTCAAAGATATTTTCAAAGCGAATATGCCGAAGCAGATATTCATAAGAGATGGTAAAGTGCTGGATGAAGCTCCGGACAAGGTGCTTGTACCGTGTGTACCACTGGATTCCCCGGAGCTTGATGCAGTCAGCTATGACAATTCTCCTCCGGTCGATGAATATAACAGAGAAATCTCTTATTGTAACAAGACGAGAAATGAAAACAAAAAAGAATACAAAGAGAGGAAAGAGAGAAAAAAAGAAAAGCATCAAAAAATCCTGGATATGCGCGAACAATGGGAGAGGTCACAGCCATGCAGCAAAAAGAGTTTTGCTGCAGCACACGGGGTCTCTGTTTCAACGTTGTCAAAATATATCAGTATGAGTGATGAACAGGTCAGCAAAATTCTGGAAATCAGAGAATGCAAGAAACGTAAAACAGATATGGATGAATATATGAACATTGTATTCAAGATGCTGGCTGATGGATATAAACCTGAGTTCATTTATTCATATATACTGCATAAAGGTTATGAGGGAAGCCCGGGATCACTGACCACCCACATCAAGTCCATAGCATTGAATAACTTCGGGATCAAACTTCGAAGGAATTTTCACCTTAAGGATCAGTATCCGGAAGATGTGGTCATAGTCAATCGTAATGATCTCCTAAAATATATGGTCACCAGGGATAAGGGGAAATATAAGGATACAGATCCTGCAAAGTATTATGAAATGATCAAACAGAAATACGCTGTTGTTGAAACATGTTCTGAGATATGGGGATCATTCTATGACATCCTTATGGGAGATGATCCGGGCAAGCTTGACTCATTTCTGGAAAAGCATGAAGTTTCAGAGATATCCTCATTCATAAATGGCATAAAAAAGGACATCACCCCTGTCAAGAACGCGATATCCTTTCCTGTAAGCTCAGGCTTTGTTGAAGGTGGAAACTGCCGCTATAAAGCAACCAAGCGTCTCATGTTTGGAAGAAGCGGGTTAGACCATCTCTTTCGCAAGGCCTACGCTATTTCGATTATAATGCACACAGATAAAACTTCAAGCAGTTTGCTTGAAAACTGGCTCAGCTCATAGCATTGTAATCAGCAATCTGCGCATGGGCGGTGCTCAGCTACGGATGGGCAGCAGGGATGAGCAGTTTAAATTGAGCGTGCCGGTCGCAGCGCATCATTCCAAAACGAATATCCGGGCAACGAAAAAGATACCTTAACAGGTATCTCTTTTGTTGCCTGTTAA
>CADBOX010000139.1 GCA_902796415.1 uncultured Lachnospiraceae bacterium | reverse complement strand
TTCTTATCTGGAACTGGCTCAGGGCCACAGGGACCGCTCTCTGTTTCTGTCTGTCATGAACCGTCCCAAGCGATATATTTCCAGAAGCATGCTGAGTGACAGCCCGGTGGATTTCCGCCAGCTGAGACAGCGATGCAAGGGGAAAAAATGGTTGCTTGAGAAGATAAATAAGATGGAGATGGATCTTGTCAACATGGGGAGCAAGAATCCCTACGATGCCATCAGCTACTTGAGAAAGTCTGTGGGATACGAAGAATATCTCGATGAATATGCAGGCTTTCGAAGGATGAATCCGGAAGATCTGATGGAAGTGCTGGATCAGATCCAGGAGACAGCCAAGGGTTATGACACTTTTGAACAATGGTTCCGATCTGTTGAGGAATATGGACAAGAACTGAAAAAACAGATGGCAGCTGGTACCAAGAGGAATCAGAAGGGGGTTACTCTTACCACCATGCACAGTTCCAAGGGACTGGAGTATGAAGTGGTTTTCATCATAGACAGTAACGAAGGAATCTGCCCTCATAAAAAAGCTGTAAAGGAAGCGGATCTTGAGGAGGAGAGAAGACTGTATTATGTGGCAATGACCCGCGCCAAAACATATCTTTTTCTCTATTCCGTCAAAGAGTTGTTTCAGAAGAAATCTACTCCATCTCGATATATTAATGAAGTTCGATATGATACTCCCCCGACAGAGTAGGCTTTTACAGCAAAGGGTTTCTATGGTACAATAGATTAAATGTCAATATCAAATGATTGCGATGTAATAATAAAAAATGGTAAATAATAGGGAGATATGGATATGTTAACTGAGATTTTTAAGGTCATTATACTGGGAATTGTGGAGGGAATCACGGAGTGGCTTCCCATCAGTTCCACCGGACATATGATTCTTGTGGATGAGTTTATCAGACTGAATGCTTCGGAAGAATTCAAAGAAATGTTTCTGGTTGTTATCCAGCTGGGTGCCATCCTGGCAGTCTGCCTGCTCTTTTTCCATAAGCTGAATCCTTTTTCACCTTCCAAAAGCAGCAAGGAGAAGAAGGAAACCCTACAGCTCTGGGGAAAGGTGATCATGGGATGTCTTCCTGCTGCAGTGATTGGCCTTGCATTTGATGATACTATCGATGCCATATTTTATAATCCCCAGACGGTAGCTTTTACTTTGATCCTCTACGGTATTCTTTTCATTGTCGTGGAGAATTATAATAAAAACAAAAAGCCTTCCGTGAGGAGGCTGAGCCAGATGAGTTATAAACTCGCCTTTTTCATCGGGTTATTTCAGGTGCTTGCACTCATACCCGGAACTTCCAGGTCCGGAGCGACCATCATCGGAGCCATGCTCCTGGGCACATCCCGCTATGTAGCTACGGAGTTTTCCTTCTTCCTGTCAATCCCGGTCATGTTCGGCGCCAGCTTTCTGAAGATAATCAAATTCGGATTTCATTATACCGGCCAGGAGATCATTATCCTTATTATCGGCATGGTGGTGGCATTTGTAGTTTCCGTGTTTGCCATCAAGTTCCTTGTCGGATATATCAAGAAGAACGATTTCAAGGCCTTTGGTGTATATCGAATCGTGCTGGGTGTCATCGTAGCGGTATATTTTCTGCTGCATTGAATAAGATAGATAGGAGATTGACATATGAGCAGGATTCCGATAACCGAATGGTGTCAGGACAGAATCCGGCAGCTGATGCCACATCCCATGGTATGTATCGATGCTACTGCCGGAACGGGGAGAGATACTTTATTCCTCTGCCGGATCACTCCGGAGGAGGGCAGGATCCTTTCCATGGATATCCAGGAGGAGGCACTGGCTCAGGCTGAGAGAAGGATCAGGGACGCCGGATACCAGGATAAGGTCCGATTCGTATGTGACGGTCATGAAAATATGGACGCCTACATGGCAAATCCTCCCGGAGCAGATCTCATCATGTTTAATCTGGGTTATCTGCCGGGCGGAGATCACCGGATCGCAACAAGCTATCCCACCACTATAGAAGCTGT
>CADBOX010000138.1 GCA_902796415.1 uncultured Lachnospiraceae bacterium | reverse complement strand
TGCTATAAAGAGATCGCCGAAGGAATCTCTTACTTCCATTTCCTGAAAGATCTGGACCGCAATTATGAAAAGAAGGTAAATGGTCTGATTGAACAGCTGACCAGGACCCTTCACACTATATTCCGAAAAGAGAATCTCACGCTGAGTCTGACAGGTGATTTTGACTATACTGATAAGATCACTTCTGAGATGAAGGATTTTGCGGATAGGCTTTATGAGACTCCATGCGTGAAATCTGTTCCGGTTCTGCGTCCAATGAAGAAAAATGAGGGATTCAAGACATCCAGCAAAGTACAGTATGTCGCTGCTGCAGGATGCTTCGAGAAGGAAGGACAGGAGTATACCGGTTCTCTGCGTGTACTGAAAACCATTCTTTCCTATGATTATTTGTGGACGAATGTCCGTGTGACAGGTGGGGCTTATGGATGCATGTGTAATTTCTCCAACACCGGTTATGGATTCTTTACATCTTACCGTGATCCGAACCTGACCCAGACTCTGGATGTATATCGCAAAACAGCTGATTATATCAGAGCGTTTGAGGTGGGAGACCGGGATATGAGAAAATATATCATCGGGACCATCAGCGCCATCGACCAGCCAATGGGCCCTGCCGCTCTTGGTGACCGGTCCTTCTATGCTTACCAGTCCGGTATGCTGATCGAAGCCCTGAAGAAGGAAAGAGAACAGATTCTGAGTACGACCCAGGATGACATCCGTGCTCTGGCCGACTATGTGGAGTCCATGGTGGATGATCATGCCATCTGCACCATAGGAGGAGAGAGCAAGATTGCAGAATCTGGGGATGTGTTTGATCATGTGCTGAATCTTAGCTGAAAATGGAGATAGAATCGATGAAAGATACTTTTAAATCCGGTTTTGTGACCATCATCGGACGACCGAATGTGGGGAAGTCGACATTGATGAACCACTTGATCGGTCAGAAGATTGCCATTACTTCCAAAAAGGCACAAACCACCAGAAATCGTATACAGACTGTATTGACTGAGGAACAGGGGCAGATCATCTTCCTGGATACACCAGGTATCAACCGGGCTAAGAACAAACTGGGTGATTATATGCTGACTGCGGCAGAAAGAACTCTGAATGAGGTGGATCTTATCCTGTGGCTCGTGGAACCCACAACCTATATCGGTGGTGGAGAACAATATATTATAGAGAAACTGAAAAATGTAAAAACGCCGGTTTTTCTTGTGATCAACAAGACAGATACCGTCGGAGGGGAAGAAGTCCTGAAGGCAATCAGCACTTACAAAGATCAGTATGATTTTGCGGAGATTATTCCGGTAAGTGCCCTGAAGGGGACCAATACTCCGGACCTGGTGGAGACCATCTTCAAGTATCTGCCGGAAGGTCCTATGTTTTACGACAAAGATACTGTGACCGATCAGCCGGAAAGGCAGATCGTAGCCGAACTGATCCGTGAGAAAGCACTCCGTTTGCTTGATCAGGAGATACCCCATGGAATTGCCGTTGTGGTGGAACGCATGAAAACCCGTAAGAGGGGGGATATCGTCGATATCGACGCAGTAATCGTCTGCGAGAGGGATACCCACAAAGCGATTATCATAGGAAAACAAGGCTCCATGATCAAGGAAATCGGCAGCAAAGCCCGCCGGGAGATGGAGAACCTTCTGGATATGAAGGTGAATCTGAAGCTCTGGGTGAAAGTGAGAAAAGATTGGCGTGACAGTGATCTTTTATTGAAGAATTATGGGTATAATAAGAAAGATCTCCTGTAATCCGGAAAGGCAGTGGATATGAGTAATATCTTGAAAGTGAGTGGGATCGTTCTATCCGTATACCCCCTGGGAGAGAATGATAAAAACCTTACTATCCTAACCAAAGAGCGCGGAAAGATCCAGGTGGTATCCAGGGGTTGCCGCAGAACCAGCCATCCATTATTCGCTGCGTCCAATGAATACGTTTACGGAGAGTTTGTCATCGCGGAAGGCAGGGTCATGAAATACCTTAATTCTGCGGAGATCCATATGTCTTTCTCCAACCTGAGGGAGAGTTTTGAAAGCATCTGTTACAGCAGTTATTTCTGTGAGCTGGCCTCCTATTTTACCATGGAAGGGCAGGAGGAGAAGGATATCCTGAATCTTCTGTATCTGACTTTCCTGGCATTAGGGAAAAAGCTGCTTCCCTATCCATTGATCCGTAGGATTTTCGAATTAAAAATCCTGCAATGTCACGGGATGGGTATCCAGAGTTTCTTCTGTGTCCATTGTGGCAAGACGGAAAAACTCCGGTATTTCTCTTTTGAAGAAGGAGGAGTCATCTGCGATGACTGCAGACAGATAGCCGAGGGCAGGGAGATTGATCCCCAGGTATTGTATGTGCTGCAGTTTCTTGGAAGCTGCCGAATCAACGAAATTTACTCTTTTACCCTGAAGGATGAAATCTTCCTGGAATTCGAGTGGATCGTGAAACGGTTCTTTAAAACCCATGTGGAACACCGCTTCCGGTCGGAGCAGATGCTGGAAATGGTTTAAAAAACTCTTGAAATGTAATAGTTTCTTTTGTAGAATTATAGCTATGTTGATAAATAGAAAGAATAGAGGTACATCGTCATGGAAAAAACAATGGAAAAAATCATCGCTGTTTCAAAGGCAAGAGGATTTGTATATCAGGGTTCCGAGATATACGGCGGTCTAGCCAACACATGGGATTACGGTAATCTCGGTGTGGAATTAAAGAATAATGTGAAGAAAGCCTGGTGGAAGAAATTCATTCAGGAGAGCCCATATAATGTCGGAGTGGACTGCGCCATCCTGATGAATCCACAGACATGGGTAGCTTCCGGGCATCTCGGTGGTTTTTCTGATCCTCTGATGGATTGTAAAGAGTGTAAAGAGCGTTTCCGTGCCGATAAACTGATCGAAGATTATGCCCAGGAGAATGGCATTGATCTTGGCTGCTCTGTAGATGCTTTATCTCAGGAGGATATGAAGAAGTTTATCGAGGATCATAATGTTCCTTGTCCAAGCTGCGGAAAACATAATTTTACAGATATCCGTCAGTTCAATCTTATGTTCAAGACCTTCCAGGGAGTAACGGAAGATGCCAAGAATACAGTCTATCCCCGTCCGGAAACCGCACAGGGAATCTTCGTAAACTTCAAGAATGTGCAGAGAACTTCCCGTAAGAAAGTACCTTTTGGTATCGGTCAGATCGGTAAATCTTTCCGTAATGAAATCACTCCGGGAAACTTTACTTTCCGTACCCGTGAGTTTGAACAGATGGAATTGGAATTCTTCTGCAAACCGGATACAGACCTTGAATGGTTTGCCTATTGGAAAGATTATTGTGTTAACTGGTTAAAGACTCTGGGTATCAAAGAGGATGAGATGAGGATCCGTGACCATGAGCCGGAAGAACTGTCCTTCTACTCCAAGGCTACCTCTGATATCGAATTCTTATTCCCGTTCGGCTGGGGTGAACTGTGGGGAATCGCTGACAGAACGGATTATGACCTGACTTGCCATCAGAATGTATCCGGTGAGGATATGGCATATTTTGATGATGAAGAGAAGAGAAAATACATCCCATATGTTATTGAACCTTCCCTTGGAGCCGATCGTGTTACCCTCGCATTCCTCTGTGCCGCCTATGATGAGGAAGAGATCAAAGATGGCGATGTGCGTACTGTAATGCATTTCCATCCGGCCATCGCTCCGGTTAAGATCGGTGTCCTTCCGCTTTCCAAGAAATTGGGTGAAGGTGCTGAGAAGATCTATCAGGATCTTTGCAAGATTTATAACTGTGAATACGATGACCGTGGTAATATCGGAAAACGTTACCGCCGTCAGGACGAGATAGGAACTCCATATTGTATCACTTATGACTTTGACTCTGTAGAAGATGGCTCTGTCACTGTACGTGACCGCGATACCATGGAGCAGGAGAGAATTAAGATTGAAGATCTGAAAGCATATTTTGAAGAGAAATTTGCATATTAATCTCAGGATAATAAGACAAAAGCGTCCCGGAACCCTAGGATTCTAGGGCGCTTTTTGAATGAGATGATGCTGTGATATGACAATATTCCCGGAAATATCCCGCCAAAGAAAGGGCTGATGAGATATGAAGAAAAGTGTTCGAGAGATATTTGGGTGCAATGTATTTAATGACGCCGTGATGAAGGAGAGATTACCCAAATCTGCCTACAAGAAAATGAGAGCAGCGATTGAAGCCGGAGCTGAGCTGGACCCTGATGTGGCCGATATCGTGGCTCATGAGATGAAGGAATGGGCTATTGAAAAAGGAGCGACCCATTTTACCCATTGGTTTCAGCCGCTGACCGGTATCACTGCGGAAAAACATGATGCCTTTATCGATCCCCAGCCGGATGGCACTACTTTGCTGCGATTTTCCGGAAAGGAGTTGATAAAGGGAGAACCGGATGCTTCTTCCTTCCCTTCCGGAGGGTTGAGAGCGACTTTTGAAGCCAGGGGTTATACTGCCTGGGACTGTACTTCTCCGGCTTTCATAAAGGAGACACCACATTCCACGATTCTTTGTATTCCTACTGCCTTTTGTTCCTATAAGGGAGAAGCTTTGGATAAGAAGACCCCCCTGCTTCGTTCTATGCAGGCTCTTGATATCCAGGCAACCAGGATCATGCATCTCTTCGGCAAGAACGAAGTGAAGCATGTTACCACTTATGCAGGACCGGAGCAGGAATATTTCCTGGTGGATAAAGAAAAGTTTTTAAAGAGAAAAGACCTGATCTTCACAGGCAGAACCTTGTTTGGAGCTATGCCTCCAAAAGGACAGGAACTGGATGATCATTATTTTGGTACCATTCCGGAGAAAGTCCTGCAGTTTATGGACCGTTTTAACCAGGAATTATGGAAGCTTGGAATCTCTGCCAAGACACAGCACAATGAGGCAGCTCCGGCTCAGCATGAACTGGCCCCTATCTATGATCAGAATAACATTGCTACAGACCATAACCAGCTTGTGATGGAGACTGCCCAGAGAGTGGCGGAGGAGATGGGACTCAGATGCCTTCTCCATGAAAAACCATTTGCGGGTATAAACGGCTCCGGTAAGCATAACAACTGGTCCATGTCCACTGACACCGGAGAGAATCTTCTGGATCCGGGCAAGAGCCCCCATGAGAATATTCAATTTCTGCTGATTCTGGCTGCCATATTAAAAGCAGTGGATATCCATGCCGATCTTATGCGGGTGTCCTCGGCTGTGCCGGGCAATGATCACCGCCTGGGCGGTAATGAAGCACCTCCGGCTATCATCTCTGTCTATCTGGGAGAACAGTTGAAGGATGTGGTAAAACAGCTGATCGAATCCGGACAGGCTACCAGTTCCATCCATGGGGAGGAGTATGATTCAGGAGTACTCTCTCTTCCTACTTTTGAGATGGATGCCACGGACCGCAACAGGACATCACCCTTCGCTTTCACCGGCAATAAATTTGAATTCCGTATGGTGGGATCCACCCAATCTATTGCGGATCCTAATATCGTTCTTAATACTATTGTCGCTGACAGCTTATCGGAGTTTGCAGATATTCTCGAGTCGGCCGATGATTTCCAGAAGACTCTGCATGACCTGATCAAGAGTACTTTGGTTGCCCATAAACGAATTATCTTTGACGGAGACGGCTATTCGGAGGCATGGGTGGAGAAGGCCAGAAGGAGGGGACTGCCGGAAATCACCTGTATGGTGGATGCGGTTCCGGCGCTCACCACCGAGAAAGCCATCCGTTTATTTGAGAAGCATGGGGTTTTCACCCAGACAGAGCTTTCTTCCCGTGCAGAGATTCTTTATGAGACTTACGCTAAAACCACGAATATCGAAGCCCTGACCATGATAGACATGGCCAAAAAGCAGATTGTTCCTGCGACCATCAAATACCAGACAAGCCTTGCGGATTCCATCAATACCATCAAAGCCGCATGTGACCTGGATACTTCTGTGCAGGGTAAACTTCTGGAGGATATCACGGAGAATCTTAAGAAGATGTTCCAGGCCCTCGGCGAACTGGAGCAGGTAACTTATCGGGCTGAGGAGATGCCGGACGGGGAAGAACAGGCCAAGTATTATCATGATGTGGTATCCCGCGCAATGGAAGATCTGAGAGCTCCTGCGGACAGACTGGAGATGCTGGTAGCAAAAGAAGCCTGGCCGATCCCCAGCTATGGAGACCTTATTTTCGAAGTGTAGAAGTATCATATTATTTTTAAACTATACCCCGTATATCTATCGATATGCGGGGTATTATGGCAGATTGGACGTAAAATATATGAAGGAATACCATTATTATAAAACCATAGAGAAGCTAAGCAAAAAAGGAAGTGTTCCCGGCCTTGAGACTATGGGACACCTGCTGGATCTGTTGGGTCATCCTGAGAAGGAAGGGAAGATTATCCACGTGGCGGGAACGAACGGAAAGGGCTCCACATTGGCTTTCCTGGCAGCCATACTGAAAGAAGCCGGCTATGAGGTGGGCAGATATATCTCACCCACTGTCCTGTGCTACGAGGAACGCTTTCAGATCAATGGAAGATTCATCCCCCAGGACCGTCTTGAAGAGTATTTTCAAAGAATTGAGGAAATTTCTGTCCTAATGAAAGAGAGGGGGTGGGAATCCCCTACGATCTTTGAGGCTGAGACAGCCATTGCCCTGCTGTATTTCCGGGATGAGAAGGTAGATTATGCTTTGATTGAGACTGGGATGGGGGGGCTGGAAGATGCCACAAATGTCATAGAACATCCTCTTCTTACGATTCTTACTTCCATCAGTGAGGACCATAAGGCTTTTCTCGGAGACACTCTGGAACAAATCGCCTGTCAGAAGGCAGGGATTATCAAGAAAAATGTTCCTGTCATTCTGGCTGTTAACGAAGCTGTTGTCAATGACGTGGTCAGAAAAACCTGTGAAAGGGTGGGAGCCCGGTGTGTCACTGTTAAAAAAGAGGATTTCAGTGATATAAGAGAGACTCCAACAGGTTCTGATTTTTGCTATCTTGGTGAGGAATATCACATAAAACTTCCGGGATTTCACCAGATTGAAAATGCGGCCAATGCCATTCAGGCAGCCCTGTTGATCCGGAATGCTGAGGGCCCGGATTCCGTAAACTTGATACACATAAAAGAAGGGTTAGCTCAAGCCAGTTGGCCGGGACGTCTGGAGCTGATAGAAGAAGACCCGCCATTTTATATGGATGGAGCTCACAACCCTGACGGAGCCAGAAAACTGGCTTCCTTTCTTCAAAAACATTTTACAAATTCAAAGATCATCTATATAATGGGGGTGTTGCGGGATAAAGATTATCCCCTCATGCTTGAGTATCTGATGCCCCTGGCTGCCTGCGTCTATGTATTTACCCCCGGAAATCAGAGAGGACTGGAGGCCAGGGAACTGGCGAAGGCTATGGCTTCCCGTCATGTCTCCGTGACCATCTGTGAAAATGTGAATGAAGCAGTGGAAAGAGCCAGGACAGAACAAAAAGATGCGGATTGTTTCGTTTTGTGCGGATCCTTGTCTTTCATGGAGGAGTTTCGTCATAATGTATATCGGTAAACACTTTTTTGATTTGGATAACAAGAGTTATCTCATGGGGATCTTGAATCTGACTCCGGACTCCTTCTCGGACGGAGGAGCCTATTCAACCATTGATGACGCCTTATGGATGGCGGAAAAGATGGTGGAAGAGGGAGCTTCTATCATAGATATCGGAGGGGAATCTACCCGGCCGGGTCATGTGAAAATCACGGATCAGGAAGAAGTAGAACGAGTGGTCCCTGTGATTGAGAGAATTCATAAGGAAATCGATGTAGCTATCTCCCTGGATACTTATAAATACGAGGTGGCAAGGGAAGGAATCTTAGCAGGAGCTGATATGATTAATGATATCTGGGGGCTGAAATGGGACCGGAGACTAGCCGGCCTCATCGCGCAGAATAAGGTGGCATGCTGCCTGATGCACAACCGAGATCTGCCTTGTACAGAAGACTTTGGGAGACATTTCTGTCTGGATATGGAAGCCAGCCTGGATATGGCCGGGAAAGCCGGTATCGCCAGAGATAAGATTATCCTGGATCCCGGGGTGGGATTCGGAAAAACATATGAGCAGAATCTCTGGATCTTGAATCATCTGGAAATCATGCAAAGGTGGGACCTCCCTGTTCTCCTGGGGACCTCCAGAAAATCTGTGATCGGAATCACATTAGGTACTCCTGTATCACAGAGGGAGGAAGGGACTATTGTCACCACTGTCCTGGGACGGCAGAAAGGAGCATCCATCTTCCGGGTACATGATGTGAGAGCCAATAAAAGAGCTCTTAAGATGACCGATGCCATACTGATATCTTAAGGAAATTGATACAATTGCCGTGGAGGGATTTATGAACTATAGTAAGAAGAAAGATCAGATCATCATCCATAATCTGGAAGTATTCTGCAATCATGGAGTTTATAAAGAAGAAAATGTTCTTGGTCAGAAGTTTCTGGTTGATGTTGTTATCTATACAGATAACAGATTGGCCGGCTTATCGGATCGCCTGGAGGACTCCGTCAATTACGGGGAAGTATGCCGTCTCATAGAAGAAATCATGAAACAGCAGAATGATAAATTGATCGAGAGAGTGGCGGAGCGGATTGCTGCCGGAATTCTTCGTAAATATTCCCCGATAGACAGTGTTGATGTGGAAGTAAAGAAACCTTGGGCGCCTGTAATGCGCCATATCGATTATGCTTCGGTGAAGATACATCGGGGCAGACATAGAGCATATATCGGACTAGGATCAAATATCGGGAACCGGGAGGAGTATCTGAAACAAGCCATCAGTGCCATTGATTCACTGGAGGATGTCCGGGTTTGCCGACAGGCATCCATCCAGGAGACTGAGCCCTATGGTTACCTGGAGCAAGCTCCCTTTTTAAATACGGTGATCTGTATTGAAACATTGCTTGAACCGGAAGAACTGCTGTCTGAGTTGATGCAGATTGAGCAGGAGGCAGGGAGAACCAGGGAAATCCACTGGGGTCCGCGAACTCTTGATCTCGACATCCTCTTATATGATGACCGAATCCTGACTTCCCCTGATCTGGTCATCCCTCATCCCGGAATAGAGAAGAGGAGATTTGTGTTGGATCCTCTTTGCGAAATCGCCCCATATGAGGTTCATCCTTTGTTAAATAAGCGGTTTATCACGTTAAAAGAGGAACTTGAGTTGAAAGAAAAAAGCGAATAAGAGGAACAAAAGAAAATGTCCCAGATGTCCAAGCTAAATGATAAAACAGATATCAAATCTCTAAAAAAAGGAAAGATTATAATAAAAGTGCTGGCGATCGTCTCTCTGTTATGTCTCATGGGATACCTGTGTTCTCATTTCAAAGAGTACCAGAGGAATGCCACCAACCAGGTGAACAAATACAGGATCGATCAGTTATGCCTGTTGAGTGATGATACGATCCTCACGCAGAGATTCAAGGCGAAGCACAGCCACCTGAAAACACTGAGAATCTACTCCAGTAATGATTATGGCGGGGAGGCTGCCGGCAGTATCAGCATGAGTCTTGTTGAGGAGGAGAGCGGGAACAGGATCAAAGAGATCCAGATGGATGTAAAGGACCTCATCAACAATGGATATACGGAATTTGATACCGATGTCCAGCTGGAGAAGGGAAAATACTATCTGATCCGTCTTGATTCCAGTGGGACCGAATCGGGAAAAGAACCTGTTTTCTACCAGTGGAGAACGAAGGAGAAGGGATTTTCCGGAAAAGTGATGGTTGATCAGATTCACCGGGAGAAGTACCTGGTGGCCAAATTGTATTATCCGGTCAGAATCTATATGCAATGGGCAACCATCTGTCTTCTGATCGGGCTCGTGATCCTTCTGATCCTGCATGACATTCCACTGCCCGAGGATCTGCTGTCCCATGTGGGAACAGCTCTCTGGCTGTTTGCCCCTATTTTTACTTTCTGGATGGTAGAACGGTTTACTGATAATCAGATATACCGAATCAGAGTGGGAGAGTTCTGCTTCAATCTGATTCTCTATTATCTCTTTTTCGGCATTCTCTATCTCATCTTTTTCTCGAGAAGATTGTCGGTGATCCTGGGAATGTCATTTTGGTATTTCCTTGGAATTGCAAACTACTATGTGTTGAATTTTAAAGGGGCTCCCATCCTCCCTTCGGATCTGATGTCCTTCTCCACCGCCATGAGTGTGTCAGGTAATTATACCTATGACATTCAGCCGGTCTTCGTATGGAACGGCCTCTTGATGTTATGCTATTTTGCTGTTTTGTTCCGCTGTCCGGTTAAGAAAAAGAAGCGCTGGAAGAGCAGACTGGTGCTGCTGGCCCTGATTCTGGCAGGAACACTTTCCGTAGGGTTCCTGGTTGCCGAACAGGACATTTTAAAGAGCATGAGCATAAAAAACAATGTGTGGGATCAGAAAAAAGGCTATGCCAAAAACGGGTTGTTCTTTGGTTTTGTCCTGAATATGAATTCTCTTCTCCACGAAAAACCCAGTGAGTATTCCGAAGGGTCCGCTAAAGATATCGTGGAATATTATGAAGAAATCTATGCCAACAGAGACAAAGGCAAGAGAGGGCGTCTGGAGAGAAAAGACGGGAAGAAGCCCAATGTGATTGCTATTATGAATGAAGCATTTTCCGATTTGTCCGTGGTGAATTCTTTTACCACAAATGAGGATTATATGCCTTTTATCCGTGGTCTGAAGAAGAATACCATCAAAGGAAATCTATATATGTCCATCTTTGGATCCGG
>CADBOX010000137.1 GCA_902796415.1 uncultured Lachnospiraceae bacterium | reverse complement strand
TCCATGGCTCCAAAGCAATTGATTGTTCCGCTGTACACACTGTCTCCTACAGTTTTATCCACAGGAAGGCTCTCTCCGGTCATAACGGACTGATCGACGGAAGTATTGCCATCCAATATGATTCCATCCACCGGAATCGTTTCTCCGGGCAAGACTCGTAAGATGTCATCTTTCATGATCTCTGCGGCCGGGATGATGACTTCTTGTCCTTCTCTCAGGATTCTTCCGGTTTCCGGGACCAGAGAGATAAGGTTTTTCAATCCTTTTTTTGCTCTTTCTGTGGTCATATCCTCGAGCAAAGCGCCGATCTCCATGATGAAGGCAACTTCACCTGCTGCAAAGAGATCACCGATCCATAAGGCGGCGATCATGGCCATGGAGATAAGGAGGGCGGAAGAAATCTTACTGATTCCTTTGTTGTAGATTATCCTCCATATGGCCAGATAGAGTAGAGGCAGGCCGCAGATGATAACACAAACCCAGGCCAGGTTCTCCCCGGCGGGATAACCTATTCTGGGAAGAATAAAGGAAGCAAGCAGAAAGACGCCACTTATTAAAGTCATTGGCCAGCCGGCCAGAAAGTCATTGATTTTTTTTATCATAATGAAACACGTATCACCCAATCATAGCAATGAAGATTGGATTTTTCCTTTCTCCGGGTTCCCCGGTATTATTTTCTCTTGACATAGATTCCCGGTCAGAGGTATTATTTGTACAAAACCGAACAATATGTTCATTTATGATTTTAATGTTCAGAAAATATACTGACAAGAAGCAAAACTTTGAAAAAGTTCATTATTGAACATTCTTTTGAAAATGTTCAGGAGGTTTTATGGATCGACGAAAGAAAAAGACAAGACAGGCTGTATATGATGCATTCACTCATTTGCTGGAAACCAAGGCCTACTCTGCTATTACTGTTCAGGAAATTATAGATGAGGCAGACATCGGACGCTCCACTTTCTATTCGCATTTTGAGACGAAAGATGACTTGCTAAGGGCATTATGCACAGAAATCTTTGAGCATGTATTTTCCGAGAATCTGACCAGAGAGAAAACTCATGATTTTTCCACGATCGAGAGAGAACTCCAGGGAGAAATCACACATATCCTCTACCATCTGAAAGACAATTACCGCTATATCGGGAGGATTCTGTCCAGTGAGAGCGGGGAGATGTTCATGCGATACTTCAAAGAGTACCTGGAGAAGGTTTTCGAAGGGGAACTGGAGAAGATTAAGACAGATATCCCAAAAGATTACTTGATGAATCATATGGTCTGTGATTTCGCCGAAACCGTGAGATGGTGGATGAAAAATGATGCCTATTCCCCCGAGGAAATCAGTGGCTTTTTCTTCGCCACGACGCCCTTTGCGTAAAAAGGGATGGGGCGATACGAAGACGATGCAGGGGGTCATGCAGGGGGTCAGACCCCAGTACTGGGGTCTGACCCCCTGCATTCTTTGACAAGAAAAAGCGGTTATGATATCTTTTAATTAGTACAAGCATTGGTAAAAAAGTATCTGTTTGAAATAATCATTTTGAAAAAGAACGGGGTGACATGTTATGCTGGAACAGGGAATCAGAATAGGGGATATGGAATTAGAGAATCGTCTGGTGATGGCGCCGTTATGTCTGGATAAGTCTGATCACGGGAGGGTATCTGAACAACTTCTGGCCCATTATGATGAGCGTACAAAAGGTGGTAAGATCGGCCTGGCGGTGATTGAGCACTGCTATGTGAGAGCCGATGGCAAGTTCAGTAAGAATCAGTTATCTGTTGCCAGGGAAGAAGATGTGGACGGCCTGAGAATGCTGGCGGATACTATTCATAGAAACGGGAGTAAAACCATCGTTCAGATCAGCCATGCCGGAGGTGCGGCACTAAAAGGCATGAATGAAGAAGAAGCTATCAGTCCCAGCGGAATCAGCAATCCTTTGTGGAATTCCAAGCGGGGAGAACTCGCCCCATCCAGGGAGATGACCAAGCAGGACATCCGTGAGATTATAGAGAGTTTTGCCATGGCTGCTCTGCGGGTGAAAGAGGCAGGATTTGACGGCTGTATGATCCATTCTGCACACGGTTACCTGCTGAATCAGTTCTTTTCACCCCTCACCAATAAACGGACCGATGAATACAATGGTTCCACTATCAAAGGAAGAACCAGACTGCAATGTCAGATTATCAAGGCCATCCGGATGGTAACCGGCAAGGATTTCCTACTGGCTATGCGTTTAGGAGGGTGTGATTATGCGGCAGGTGGAAGTCTAATCGGGGATGCGGTGGAAGCTGCTGTTCTCTTCGAAAAGGCAGGCCTTGATGCCATAGATATGTCCGGTGGGATGTGCTTCTATTTAAGACCGGGAAGAACGGAGCCTGGATATTTTGGGGATTTGTCTTCAGCAGTGAAGAAAGAAGTATCCATTCCTGTCATCCTGGCAGGAGGAGTGAAGACACGTCAGGATGCAGAAGTTCTCTTGCTCAATAAAAAAGCAGACCTTATCTCTGTGGGAAGAGCTCTGGCTGCAGATCCGGACTGGGCCAGGAAGGCTATGGGGATGAAAGG
>CADBOX010000136.1 GCA_902796415.1 uncultured Lachnospiraceae bacterium | reverse complement strand
TAACTCCGGTTCCTCTTCCAGATCCTCCTGATACTGCTTAGCCAGCTTTCCGCAGCCCACCAGTATCTCATGCTTGATGTTAAATCCAGAACTTCTCAACTGTTTTAACACAATTCGAGTCAGAACCTGCTTCCCGCTGAGCAAAATAAGCGTCAGTATATAGAAAAGAGCAATGATACCACGAGACACATCCTCAATCTTAAATACAAAGATGAAGGCGGTAACAATAAAAATAGAGATGGTCGTAGAAATGAAGAGTGTTTCGATTTTCCAGGTAAGCCTCTTCACTCTGGTCGAACTGTAAAAACCCAGTATGGACAGCATTATGAGCAGGCCGGCAGCATATATTACAGAGGCGATCAGCATAGGTATACTTAAGCCCTGATTCTTCCACCAGCCATTGAGTACCTTTAAACGAAACCAGGCAGAAAAGATATAGGAAAAAACCACCAGGACGAAATCAATGATGGTGCTGATTCGATTCAAGTATTCTTGATTTTTTTTAATCATGATTACCGCCCCTTCTCATCTATATATCCTCTGTTTTCTTCCCCGTTAGCCTTCTGACTCCTAAAATCATCAGAGTCCCTCCAAAGATAATCAGCATCTTCATTCCCACAGCAATACTGCTTCCGACAAACCTTGAAATACCAATCACTTGCAGCCTGTCGACCACTGCCCACCAGTCAACCAGATCCATCTCCACAAGATGAATACAGAGGATAATCAGACTATAGCGGCCAATATATGCCAGGATATCTACAGCTCTACAGTCCAATCTGCCCAGCTTCTCTGATATAAAAAAAATGCAGTAACAGGCGCAGAGTGATGCTGCAATATCGATTATTCCCCTTCCATAATCACATCTGACCAGGGCAAATGATTTGAAAGTATAAATGAAGGCGAACCATATTAGAAAAGCCGCCGGCCACACCTTTTTCGCCCATTTCTTTATCCTGTCTTCCCAGTTTCGTGCCAGATATCCTACATACATATATGGTACCGCGCAGCATCCGGGCTGGATGTCGAACGGAAGCCATATAAGTTTGTTGGCTGTAAGATAGCCGAAAGCAAACAGGACGGCTGCGCAAATCACTTGAAGGTATCGATTCCGCCTCAATACAAACTGCATCAGCAGGCTTCCCCATAAGGTTGCCAACAGGAACCAGATCGCTCCGATTGCCGTAAAGGGTTCCGGCAGATGATAGGAACTTCCAGCCCCATAAAAACCGGCCTTGGCCCATATCCATAGAGTCCCTGCAACATCCATATTTTGGATCGCAGCAACAAAACCCTGTAACAGCATAACTGCCAGACATGTCAACAGGTAAGGAAATAACAAAGTTTTTGCTTTCTTCCGCAGGAAAAGGGGTATGGGTTCTTCCTCCATGAAATACCCGGTAATCAAAAAGAACACAGGTATATGGAAAGTGAATACTACCCTGACAATCGCCGGAATGCCAAAGTGGCCAACTATTATAGACAGGATACCTATACCCCTTGCAATATCTACGGATCGAAGTCTTTCAGACTTATTCACAACTTATTCCCCGTCAGCTATCTGCTCTTTCTCAATGAGTGCTTCCCTATAGTCAGCAATGCTTATGCTAAAGAGGAATTCATCAGCTTTCCCATGCATATGGTTATCAATCTTATTGAATACAGACCTGCCCAGCTTCTCGGAGAATATGTCCATACCATACTTACTTCTGTCGAAATCACCTGCGTACATTTCACAAATCGACTTCGCTCCAAGGAAATAATAAAGAGCGGGAAGCGCCTCTGCAGGTTCTTGCGTTCCGGATGCATCTGCCGCTTTCTGGTACTTATCCTGAACGTACTCCTCAACCGTCATTTCGCCTATCACATCTTCCATGGAGAAAGACAAGCTGTCATTAACTGTCTTAGCCCCTAATCTATAGATGAACATCACCTGTCCGGTATGATATTCAATGAAACCTTTACTGTATTTCATGCGTTCCTGATCTGCTTTTACAAACTTCTCCGTGGCGTAGATATGGTTGAAGGCTTCAAACAGGCTCTCCTTGTCCACATCTGAAGGCAGCCCTAAAGTGTGAACATAGGTCGTAAAGTCATATCCTACTTCTACCTTGCTTCTGCCCTCTTCTACTCTATACGGCGGGAACGTCTTTATTCCCATAAAGGTCTTATATTCTTTTTCATTTTCTGTTAT
>CADBOX010000135.1 GCA_902796415.1 uncultured Lachnospiraceae bacterium | reverse complement strand
TAAAGGAAGCTTGGCATCCTGAAATTTATTACGGATATTCTGTTTGACGATATCCGGATTCTCTCTGACGAATTTAATATCTAACATATGTTTCTCTCCTTTATCTTGCGTTACTCCATACCATTCTATTATATCTACCGCAAGAAATCAATATACTCTTTTCACATCCCCCCGGCTTGTGACAATCCGGTAGCCGGCATTTTTAACCCTCAGTTCCAGGCAATCCCGACACTGAGCCGACTCCTCCCCGGTACAGATTTTATTGTCATACAGGGAATATTTCTTCCTTACATCCGTCGGGGACAGGTTGGGCATAATGACATTGGCGCCCGCTTTCAAGCCTTTCTCTCTTCCGAGAGGATCCATGGTTCCCAGGGCTGTGGTGGCAGGCAGCAGGACATAGGGAAACATGATCCTCAGTATTGAAATCAGACGCAATGTCTTATCCACAGAACCGCTGGGGTAAGCCGCGAAGGGGGTGTCCGAATGTGTGACATAAGGACCGATTCCGATCATATCCGGCTGAAGTTTTTCCAAAAAACGCAGGTCGGCTATGATATCTTCCGTGGTTTGATAGGGGGAATCCACCATGAAACCTGCCCCTACCTGAAAACCGATTTCCTTGAGAGCAAACAGACACTCCTGCCTGCGGGTCATACTCATCCCTTCCGGATGGAGCTTCCGATAATGGCCTTCATTGGAAGTCTCCTCTCTGAGGAGGAAACGATCTGCTCCGGCATCAAAATACGCCTGATAACTCGCTCTGGATTTCTCCCCGATGGACAAGGTCACGGCACAATCCGGATACCTTTTCTTGATATCGGACACAATCCTGCAGATATTCTCATCTTTGTAATAGGGGTCCTCCCCTCCCTGGAGGACGATGGTCCGGTATCCGAGCCGATATCCTTCTTCACAGCAATCCATTATCTGGTCCCGGCTCAGACGATAGCGGTCCACCTGGCTGTTTCCACACCGTATCCCGCAATAATAACAGTTGTTTTTACAATAATTGGTGAATTCAATCAGTCCTCGCAGATAGACATCTGTCCCATAGATACTCCGGCGTATTTCATCTGCTCTGACTGCCAGAGATTCTGCCTGAGATTGGTCTTCAATCCATATCTTCAATTGTTGGTCGGTATATGTATGTATCTGATTCATATAACTATTTTATCTCATAATTATCATGTGTCAATTTGAAAAATAGAAGAAAATCTTTGTGTTGAAATCAATCTTGCAAATGGATAAAATAAAGTCTGTCAGTTATAAAAAACTTACAGGGTCATTATGGAGATAAATATGAGCAATAAATATAACATAATCATCAAGCGCAGCAATAGAAAAACACTGGCCATCCAGATTACAACGGATGCCCAGGTCATCGTCAGGGCCCCATATCGTATGCCGGATTCCGTCATCCGGGGCTTTGTCCGGGAGAAAGAAGGGTGGATCGATGATCATCTCACCAAAATGATTCAAAAAAAAGAAGCCATCGACCGGCTCCCCGGACTATCCCGTGAAGATATTCAGAGACTGGCGGATCAGGCTTTGAAGACCATACCGGAAAGAGTAGCTTATTATGCTCCTCTTGTCGGAGTGACTTATGGACGTATTACCATACGTAATCAGAAGACCAGGTGGGGAAGCTGTTCTGCCCAGGGCAACCTGAATTTCAACTGCCTGCTGATGCTGACCCCGCCGGAGGTGATGGACTATGTGGTGGTACATGAGCTGTGCCATCGCAAGGAAATGAACCATTCTCCCCGGTTCTGGACGGAAGTGGAACGAATCCTTCCAGATTACAAGGTCCGGAGAAAATGGTTGAAAGAGCACGGGAATGCCTTGATTGCCCGTATGTAACAAAAAACCCCGCAGCGCGGGGTTTTTTCATCTAAGCTTCACATAGTCTTCCGACATATCGGGCATCACCTTGGCCCTGGGATTATCAAAAATATCTGTCAATTCCTTTTGCCAGCCCATTTGCAATCTTGTTGAGATTCTTGTCAGATGTTGAAGTAGCCTGGTCTCCCACCTCGATATCCACCGATGGTACCGTCGAGTAGGAAGTCTGGGTCAGATCGATGGCCATGGATCCCGAGCCGAAGATTTTAACTCCTGCGGACCTCAATCCCCTTACCAGATCGGATCCCAACGCATTATGCTGTCTCCAGTGAGATTTCACCGGCTGC
>CADBOX010000134.1 GCA_902796415.1 uncultured Lachnospiraceae bacterium | reverse complement strand
GTCCTTAATAATTTCTTAAGAAACGTCATGAAAAGGTTATTTCCCTTAAGTAAATAGCAAGGGAAATAACCTTTTTTTATCACTTTTTTTGTGTATAATCGTGGGAGGTTATAAAAAGGACAGGAGTGATATGTTATGTCATACACAAGATTTAAAGGTAATTTCCCCAGCACCAATAAAATAGATACAGTTAATTATTATATCTGCGAGCCGGAGAGTCAGATCCGTGCCATCCTGCAGTTTGCCCACGGATGGGTGGATTGTTTTGAGAGGAACAAAGAATTGATATCCTATTTCACAGATCATGGAATCCTGGTCTGTGGCTGTGATTTTATCGGGCATGATTTTAACAGAAGAAACCACGGTGATTTCAGGCGTAAAAATGCATGGACTTACCTGGTACAGGATCTCTGTAAACTGAGCCACTATATGAGAAAGACTTATCCGGGTATTCCAATCTATCTGTATGGCCATGGTCTCGGATCTCTGGTGGCTAGGATTGCAGTGAATTGTAATGAATCTTATGACGGGCTGATCATATCCGGAACCAGTGGAAAGCAGCATTTTTGCAGAAGATCTCTTCTTTTATCCAGACTCCTTAAGATATGGAGAGGATCGGACTATGAAAGTCCGTTGATTGAGGCCATGATGCAGAGGAAAGTGAATGCCCGTTTTCTGGGAGAAAGAGATTCCAAAGCATGGGAATGCTCCGATCCGGATAACAGGATAGCCAACAACCTGGGAGCAGAAGGCGCAGCATTTTATTCAGCAGGGGCTCTGAGGGATATGTTCCATATGCTCTCCATGGTGTCTTGTGACAGCTGGTACCGGTCTCTCCCTGACCAGATGCCTGTTCTCCTCATATCCGGACAGGATGACCCTGTAGGGTCCTATGGGAAAGGTATCAGGGAGATAGATAAAAAGCTGAAGAAAACCGGCCATCAGGTAGAGACACACCTATATAAAGGAATGCGCCATAATCTTCAGGATGAACCTTTGAGAGATGAAGTATTTGACGATGTCCTGACATGGATGAAATCCTATCTGAACGAATAGAATATAGAAAAATAATTGAAACTCTTCTTTTACGGAATCGAAATTTTTGATATACTCTTTACAAAGACAGTTTTAACGGACGGAGGAGAGAAGTATGAGATGTCCTTTTTGCGGAATGGATAACACAAGAGTAATCGATTCAAGACCGGCAGATGATAATTATTCGATTCGGAGAAGAAGACAGTGTGATGCCTGCGGGAAACGTTTTACAACTTATGAAAAGGCCGAGATCACACCATTGACAGTTATTAAGAAGGATCAATCCAGGGAAAGCTATGACCGGAACAAGATAATGGCAGGGGTCCTGAGAGCATGTCATAAACGTCCGATTCCGGTGGAGAAGATGGAGGAGACTGTGAACGCCATTGAGAACGATATCTTCCGTCTCGAGAGCAAAGAGATCGACTGCCAGCAGATCGGAGAGATCGTCATGGAACATCTCAAAGATCTCGATCAGGTTGCCTATGTCCGTTTTGCTTCTGTCTATCGACAGTTCAAAGATGTGAATACATTTATGAGTGAGTTGAAGAAGATGCTGGATGGTTCTGATGAGAATCTGAAATAGAAAGTAAAACTGAAAAAATATATGATATTTATATAAAGAACATACCTTTTTATATACATAAACAGGATATTCCAGACTGAAGCGGAATAAATGCTTTAGCCTGGATTTTTTTATCAATTAATAATAACTATAAAAATAATTCAATGATATTGATATATAGAAAATATATGTTATAATGTAAATATATGGAAATTAAAAGGAGACAGTATTATGGTTACAGAGACTTACAGTGGTATGGTACAGGGAATCGATGGAATCATTGTCACGATTCAGGCTGACATCAGTGACGGCCTTCCCGTTTTCAATATGGTTGGTTTGCTTTCCTCAGAGGTGAAGGAGGCAAAAGAAAGAGTCAGAACCGCTTTTAAAAATATCGGATTGCGTCTTCCTCCCAAAAGGATCGCAGTAAATCTTGCCCCTGCGGATATAAAGAAGAGAGGGACCGGCTTTGATCTGGGAATTGCTGTCGCTCTGTTAATTGCGATGGGATTAATCTCCCAGGAAGACATAGATCAGTATTTCTTTCTTGGAGAATTGTCACTGGACGGGAGCATTAGCAAAGTTCAGGGCTGTTTGCCTGTTCTTTATGAGGCCAGGAAGCAAGGGTTTGTAAAGTGTGTTATTCCCATTGAGAATGTGAGTGAGGC
>CADBOX010000133.1 GCA_902796415.1 uncultured Lachnospiraceae bacterium | reverse complement strand
GGAATTCGCCGATGTGGTAAATCAAGCCTGATGCAAACGATATCTGAAGAATTGATAGAGAATGGTGTTAGAAAGGACAATATTCTTTTTTATAACCTGGACAAGTATGGTTATAGGAATATCAAGACTGCGGATGCTTTTGAAGCCCTTTTATTTAGCGAGAAAAAAGAAGAGGGAGTAAAGTACATTTTTATAGATGAAATACAGAATGTAAAGGATTTTGAGCCGGTGCTGGAAGCATTGAGATTGGAGGAAGATTATTCTATTTTTATCACAGGTTCAAATTCATATTTGTTGAGCGGAGAACTTGCGACCAAACTTACCGGTAGATATCTTGAATTCGAACTTCAGACATTGGGCTTTGATGAATACGAGGATATGAAGAGGTTCTATGGAAAAAAAGCAGATTCAGATATGCTTAGGGAATTTGATGCATACCTGATTGGAGGAGGTTTTCCAAAAGCGCTTTTCTATGAAGACCTCGCGGAGAAACAACTATATGTCAAAAGCGTATTGGATGATATATTCAATAAGGACATAAAGAGACGTGTCAAGATCAAAAATATTGAAGCATTTAATATCGTAAGAAATTATGTGATCAATAACTTTGGAGCCACCTTAAGCATCAGCAATATTTGTGAAGATCTGAACAATGCAGGAATTGCGATCACACGTCCGACAATCTCAAAATATATACAAGCACTGTTAGATGCAAAAGTAATCAGTGAATGTGTAAGATTTGATATGAAGTCCCGCCGTTCGCTTAAAAATGAAAAGAAGTATTATCTGGCAGATTTGGGCATCTATTTTTCGACGAATACAGATAATCGGATTAATTATGGGCCTGTGCTTGAAAACGTTGTCTATCAGTATGCAAGATCTCAAGGCTATCAGGTAAGCGTTGGCAGAATCGGAAAACTCGAATGTGATTTTGTATTGCGAAGCACGCAGAATGATTATGCATATGTTCAGGTTGCCTTAACAATTATGGACAGTAAGAAGACCGAGGATAGAGAATATCGTCCTCTGGAATCGATTGCTGACGGATATCCGAAGTATCTCGTCACAAGGAGAGACCTGCTCCAAAAGCGAAGCGGTATCAAACACGTTGACATCATCGATTTTATCATGGAAGGAAAATCCTTCGATTGAATCCGGAGTGACTTAAAACAAATAAAGGGTTCTTTTTATGACGGAGACAAACAGAAAAGAAAAGAAAAAAAGAAGATTCGGTATCATAGGGCAGGTTGCCATCCTGTTTATACTGGGCACCATCTTAGTCGGTGTTTTTACGTATTTTTCTCAGCACAAGATGTCCGAGAAATCAGTCAAGCAGTCAACTGAGCTGCGCGCATCATCCATTTCAGCAGAGGTTAAGTCAGCAATTGAGCAGTTTCCTGCGCATCAGGCTCTGCTTTCATACTGGTATGAGCATGACGACGAGCTCGATATCGATTATGACAGTGATTACCGCGCTGCCACCATAACGGAACAGAAATGCTGGCTGTTGGCTCAGCATCAGCCCGACATACAGATGCGCTATGTGAATACCATCGAATTTGAGGCCATGCCGGCTGAAGATCAGAAACTGTATGCGGAAATCATCTATTCCTGGTTTATCACGCGGCTTAACGAAATTAAACGGTCGCATAAAATCGATTTTCTGTTCTGCTTTTTGTCAACGGAGCCTTATGACAAACAGTACTTCCTGTTCAGCGCGTCCGATCCCTATGCCGAACGGGGGACCGAATACGGTCAGGTGTATCCGATCGGAAAAGTGGCCGATGTCGTAACAGAGTACACACAGGAGGCAATGAAAGACTGCGTTGAATCGAAAGAAGGCCAGCTGGCTGATGCCGGAAAGTATATGGACTATTACAGTTATCTGGGTCAGGTTGACGGGCAGGAGTTTATGGTCGGCGTGACCTATGACCTCTCTGAGATCCGGGCCAGCGTCAACGCGCAGACCAGACGCGAGTCGGAACTGGCAATGGCATATTTGCTGGGGCTGGCTGTCATCTGTCTGCTGTTGATCTATTTTGTTGCACTGCGTCCGCTCAAAAAGATTCAGCGAACCATTCAATTGTATAAAGAGACCAAGAACAGCGCGCTCGTTTTTGATTCCATGGAGAAGATCAAGGCGCACAATGAGATCGGCAGACTCGCCGATGATGTCAGCGGTCTGGCGCAGGCAATGGATGATTATCTGGGAAAGATCGCGGAGATCACGACAGAAAAAGAGCGCATCGGACTGGAACTGTCTCTGGCAAGCCGGATTCAGGCCTCGATGCTCCCGAGTCTTTTCCCGGCATTCCCCGACAGGCATGAGTTTGACGTGTATGCCACGATGGAACCGGCAAAAGAGATCGGCGGCGATTTCTATGATTTCTTTATGATCGATGACGATCATCTGGGTCTGGTGATCGCGGACGTGTCGGGCAAAGGCATCCCTGCCGCTCTCTTCATGATGGCCTGTAAGATCATCATTGCCAACAATGCCAATATGGGCAAGTCGCCGGCACAGATTCTGACCGATTCCAACACATCCATCACATCCAACAACCCGGAGGAGATGTTCGTCACGATCTGGGTCGGTATCCTGGAGCTTTCCACCGGACTTCTGACCGCGGCCAATGCGGGTCACGAGTATCCGATGCTCAAAGATCCGGACGGACCTTT
>CADBOX010000132.1 GCA_902796415.1 uncultured Lachnospiraceae bacterium | reverse complement strand
TCCAGTTCGGATCCCAATCTTCAGAATATTCCGATCCGGATGCCTCTGGGAAGAGCGATCCGAAAGGTTTTCGTCCCTGAGGAAGGACATATCTTTATCAGTGCAGACTATTCTCAGATTGAACTGAGGGTGCTGGCACACATGGCGGAAGATGAGGACCTTATCAGGGCTTACAAAGAAGACAAAGATATCCATACAGCAACTGCCAGCCAGGTATTTGGGGTTCCCATGGAAGAGGTGACGCCCCTTCTGCGCAGAAATGCAAAGGCGGTGAATTTCGGTATCGTTTATGGTATCAGTGCTTTCGGATTGAGCCAGGATCTTAATATCACCAGAAAAGAAGCCCAGGATTATATCGAACGCTACTTCAAAACATATCCTGGAATCAAAGCATATCTGGACGGGAGTGTAGCTTACGCCAAGGAACATGGATATGTGAAGACCCTTTACGGCAGGATCCGACCTATCCCGGAACTGGCATCTTCCAATTTCATGCAGAGAAGTTTCGGCGAGAGGGCGGCTATGAACTCCGCCATACAGGGAACAGCGGCTGATATCATCAAAATTGCCATGATCAATGTGACAAAAAGGATCCGGAAAGAAAATCTGTCATCAAGACTTATCCTGCAGATTCATGATGAATTATTGATTGAAGCCTCCCTCGATGAAGTTGATCAGATTTGCCTGATTCTGACGGAGGAAATGATGGGTGCGGCAGATCTGCTGGTACCTTTAAAAATAGACATCGAGCAGGGAAAAACCTGGTACGAAGCAAAATAACGACTATCCCTAAAAAAGAGAGGTGAAAGAATGTCACGTGTAGATATCGCAATCATCGGCAGCGGCCCCGCAGGGATCTCCGCCGCAATCACTGCAACCATACGTAAGAAAAACATTATTCTGTACGGGGAGAAAACAATCAGTGACAAGGTGAATAAGGCTCATCAGATTCTGAACTATCCGGGTCTCCCGGAGGTGTCCGGTGAGGAATTCGCCCAAAATTTAAGGGACCATCTTGACAGGATGGGAATCGAGATTACCGAGAAAAAAGTCACCATGGTATATGCCATGGGAGACTATTATATGCTCCAGCTTTCTGACGGGCAGATGCAGGAAGCAACCACAGTCATCTTATCTTCCGGAATGATCCAGGAAAAACCTCTCCCGGGCGAGGACGATTTTCTCGGCCGCGGTGTGAGTTATTGTGTCACTTGTGACGCCATGTTCTACCGTGAGAAAACCGCTGCCGTGATCGGTTATAACAAAGAAGCGGAAGAGGAGGCCGATTTCCTGGCAGATGTGGCGGATAAGGTATACTATATTCCTATGTACAAAGACGAACCCGATGTCAAGAAGAGTATCACAGTGATCCATGAAAAACCTGTGGAGATGTTCGGTGATATGCAGATTAAGGGTCTGCGTACGGAAGACAGGGATATCAGTCTGGATGGGGTATTCCTGATCCGCGATGCCATCGCTCCGGCCAAACTGGTTCCCGGTCTTGAGATGGACGGAAACCATGTGAAGGTCAATCTCAAGATGGAAACCAATCTTCCCGGTTTCTATGCCTGTGGAGATATCGCAGGCACACCGTATCAATATGTGAAAGCAGCAGGACAGGGCAATGTTGCCGCACTTTCTGCCGTAAATTATCTGGATGCCAAAAAGAAAATGAATTCATAAAAACCGGACTGATATTCCGGATGATATTTTTCTATTTACAGATTCGGCATTTTGTTATATAATTAAAGCAAGAATACAGCAATGAGCAATATCAGATTTATCAAAATCGTTTCCCGTTTGATTTTAAAAGGATTTTTTCCCGTTGTTTATCCTTTCTTGATATGGCCTGATATAAGCTTAATCATTGTTGTGTACATTTCTATATCCCTTAAGAGAGATGCATCGGTCCCATACCGGTGCATCTTTTCCGTTACAGATCCGGATGAGGCTTTGAATCATTTCTCTTCTCTGATAAATTACGTTTATAAATAGATTTCTTTCATTTTTTATCCTGAATTCTTACAATATATTCTTATAGAAACTTCACAAAAAAGAAAAAAATTTTTGTGGATATTATCTGAAAAGTGTGTATAATAGAAATGTACACTATGGAGTTAAAGCTACGGTTCCGGGGTATAATCAATCCATGAATATGAAGTTTCAGGTTAAAGAACCTTCATTTTTATTCATCAGACATCCCTGAATCTGACATAAGATCACAAGAAAAGAGGTATATGAAATGGCAAAAATCGATTTGACAAAGTATGGTATTACCGAAACAACTGAGATTGTTTACAATCCGTCTTATGAGATGCTTTTTGAGGAAGAAACAAAACCCGAACTGGAAGGTTTTGATAAAGGGCAGGTCAGTGAACTTGGTGCTGTCAATGTTATGACCGGAATCTATACCGGACGTTCTCCAAAAGATAAATATATCGTATATGATGAGAATTCCAAGGACACTGTCTGGTGGACCACCAAAGAATATCCTAATGATAACCATCCGATGTCTGAAGAAGTCTGGGCTGATATGAAGAATCTGGCCGTAAAGGAATTATCCGGCAAGAGACTGTTTGTCATGGATGCTTTCTGCGGCGCCAACAAGGATACCCGCATGGCAATCCGTTTCATCATGGAAGTTGCATGGCAGGCACATTTCGTAAAGAACATGTTCATCATTCCTACCGAAGAAGAACTTGAGACCTTCGAGCCTAACTTCACAGTATATTGTGCTTCCAAAGCTAAAGTCGATAATTATAAAGACTATGGTCTTAATTCCGATACCTGTGTTGCATTTAACATCAGCAGCCGTGAACAGGTGATCCTTAACACCTGGTACGGTGGCGAGATGAAGAAGGGCATGTTCTCCATGATGAATTACTACCTGCCTCTTAACGGGATTGCTTCCATGCACTGTTCCGCCAACACAGACATGAACGGTGAAAACACAGCCATCTTCTTCGGCCTTTCCGGAACCGGCAAGACCACCCTTTCCACCGATCCCAAGCGTCTGCTGATCGGTGATGATGAACATGGCTGGGATGATAAGGGTGTCTTCAACTTTGAAGGCGGATGCTATGCCAAGGTAATCAATCTTGACAAAGAATCCGAACCGGACATCTATAATGCCATTAAACGTAACGCACTTCTTGAGAATGTAACTCTTGATGAGAATGGAAAGATTGATTTCGCAGATAAGAGCGTAACGGAGAATACCCGTGTATCTTATCCCATCGATCACATCGAGAAGATTGTCAGACCGGTTTCAGCCGCTCCGGCAGCCAGCAACGTGATCTTCCTTTCCGCAGATGCTTTCGGTGTGCTTCCTCCGGTATCTATCCTGACTCCGGAACAGACTCAGTATTATTTCCTTTCCGGATTTACTGCAAAGCTTGCAGGTACTGAGCGTGGTATCACAGAGCCTACACCAACTTTCTCCGCTTGTTTCGGTCAGGCCTTCCTGGAGCTTCATCCCACAAAATATGCGGAAGAGCTGGTAAAGAGAATGGAAGTCAGCGGGGCTAAGGCTTACCTTGTGAATACAGGATGGAACGGAACCGGAAAGAGAATCTCCATCAAAGATACCCGTGGTATCATTGATGCCATCTTGGACGGAGATATCAAGAACGCACCGACAAAGACCATCCCGTACTTCAATTTTGAAGTTCCTACCCAGCTCAGGGGTGTGGATCCTGCTATCCTTGATCCGAGAGACACTTATGCAGATCCTAAGGAATGGGAAGAAAAAGCCAAAGATCTGGCCGGCAGATTTATCGACAACTTTAAAAACTTTGAGACCAATGCAGCCGGTAAAGCACTGGTAGCAGCAGGTCCTCAGAAATAAAGAGACTATATAAAAGGGTCACATCACAGCTTATATAAAGCAGTCATAATCCGCTTTATATCAAAATGGGTGTGTCCCTTTTTTTGTCAGAATATTCTAACTTTCATCTTTTACCCCTTCAGGTTTTTTCATAGAAACTCTGAGATCTTTATGGTATGATAAAAAAAGATACAGCAAGATAATTAAAAGAATGATCTGATTTGTAAAGAGAGGGGATTCAATGAGTAACTATAAAAATGTTAAGGTCGCGGAGACCGCATCCGTCTCCGGACAGGCTGTTCTGGTAGGAGATGTAACCATTGGAGAACACTCCACAGTTTTTTTCTTTGCAACTTTGCGTGGTGACGATGACAAGGTAATCGTAGGTAAGCATTCCAATATCCAGGAGAGCTGCACTATTCATTGCAGTACCGGAAATCCGACCGTCATAGGAGATTATGTTACAGTAGGTCATAATGCCATACTCCATGGATGTCAGATCGGCGATCACACTATCGTCGGTATGGGTTCCATCATCATGGATGGAAGTAAAATAGGCAAAAACTGTCTGATCGGAGCCGGCAGTCTGATCGCCGGCAACAAGGAATTCCCGGATGGGAGTCTTATCCTTGGCAATCCGGCCAGGGTAAAAAGGCCTCTCACAGAAGAAGAACTGGCCCTCATTGAATTCAGTGCCAAGGCATGTGAGAATGACGGGATTGAAATGATCGCACAGGGAGTATTTTAAATAGTATTTTTCAGGAGGAAGATTATGGATATAAAAGAAGCAATTTACGGCAGAAGATCTGTCAGAAAATATGATGGTAGACCAATCAAAGAGGAGGACATCCGGGAGATCATCGAAGCCGGACTGATGGCTCCAAATGCATCCAATTATCAGCCATGGTACTTTGTGGCGGTATCCAATCAGGAAAAACTACAGGAAGTGAAGGATATCATGGCCCGGGCAGCAGAGATCTTAACTCCATCTCTCACCGCTCGTTTTGAGAAATATCCCCAGGTTGTAGCAGAGACAAAACAATTTATCAGTATGATGGGCAATGCTCCTTGCTGCATTCTGGCTTTCTTGCTGAAGGATGATGCGGATTATGAGAGGAAAGAAACCGAGTTTGTGCAAAGTGTTGCCGCTGCTCTTGAAAATATGCTGTTGACAGCATACTCCAAGGGGATCTCATCCTGCTGGCTTACCGGCCCCATCGAGGCTGAGATGGATGTGATCCTGCGGGAAAAATTTGCTCCCGATAAAGGCAAAATGCTCGCCATGATCACCCTGGGGTATTCCGACCAGAAACCAAAAGCCCCCCGCAGAAGAGAGGGCAGATATGAGATCATATCATAATCCGACTACGTGAGGGAGGAAAGAAAAGTGAACATATACGGCACTATAGGTCCGGCTTGTCTGGATGTGGATATTTTACGGCAGATGTTCCAGGCAGGTATGACAGGAATGCGGCTGAATCTCTCTCACATCAGCTTGAAAGATGCTTCTCAGATGATTGATCTCTATCACAGAGCGTCCACAGAGGCAGGGATGATATCCCCTGATCTGCTGATTGATATGCAGGGCCCTGAGCTTAGGATCGGAAATCTTTCCAAACCTGTCATGCTGGAATCCGGTGATAAAGTCTGCCTCAGCCCGAGAGGCATACCTGTTCCTGATGAGATATTTCCCTGTCTTAGCCCCGGACAATCGATCCTGATGGATGACGGGAAGATTCTGCTGGAGGTTATTGATGAGATCCCGGATGAGCCTGCCACAGTTGGTTCTGATATCCCGGCCTGGCTGTGTACTGTCCTGCGCGGCGGAAAACTTGAGTCAAGAAAAAGCATCGCACTGCCCGGGAAAGAGATAAGAACTCCTGTCCTTACCAGACAGGACATAGAGAATCTCAGACTTGCACCGGAGTACGGAGTAACAGGTATCATGCAACCCTTTGTGAGAAGCAGGGAGGATCTTCTGGAAGTCCGTGAAGTCATGGAAGAGAGCGGTTGTGCTCATCTCTCCCTGCTGGCTAAGATTGAGAATATGTCAGGAGTCCGTAAAATCAGTGATTATCTTGATCTGGCTGATGAGATTGTAATCGCAAGAGGGGATCTGGGAAACAGTATGCCACTTTGGGAGCTTCCAAGGGTACAAAAAGAGATCTCGGAAATCTGTTCCAAAGCTCATGTTCCATTTATGGTAGTGACACAGATGCTCGCCAGTATGGAAACCTGCCCTGTGCCAACCCGGGCTGAAGTCTCCGATATCTTTCACGCTGTGACCGACGGTGCATCCAGCATCATGGTAACCGGTGAAACTGCAGTGGGAGAGTACCCGGTTGAAGTCATCCGCTACCTTTCCAACACCGCCCAACAGGCTTTGGATTATATGCAAAAAAATAAATAATAATTATTATCCATTTATTTATTATATATTGGGATAAAAAGAAGAGATTACACAATCCACCTAAGGGAATACAGATGTAATCTCTTCTTTTTTCTATATACTATTCTTTACTTCTCCTGCAGCTTCTTCTGTGCAGTCGCCAGCATAAGCTTGATCCTGTTGACCTGATTTACCTCACTGGCACCCGGATCGTAGTCTATGGCAACGATATTGGAATCCGGGTATACCCGGCGTAGTTCTTTGATAACTCCTTTACCGACTACATGGTTAGGAAGACAGGCAAAGGGCTGGGTACATACGATATTCGCTGCGCCGCCTTTGATCAGTTCAACCATCTCTCCGGTCAGGAACCATCCCTCTCCGGTCTGGTTACCCAGGGAGACGATGGGGTCTGCATAAGTTGCCAGCTCCTTGATATGTGGGGGAGCATCAAATCTATCACTTCGTTCCAGTTCTTTTCTCAGGAACCCTCGGTAGACTTCGATGGCATTGATGGCAAGATTACATAATCTTGCTGCCCGGGAAGATTTACCGAGAAACTCCGATTTGAAGTTTGCATTATAAAGACTGTAGAACATGAAGTCCAGCAGATCAGGCATGACAGCTTCCGCACCTTCGGATTCCAGCAGATCCACCAGATGATTGTTTGCATCCGGCAGAAACTTCACGAGAATCTCCCCGACGATTCCTACCCTTGGTTTCACCTCATCTGTGATAGGCAAGGAATCGAAATCATGGATGATCTGTCTCACATTTTTGCGGAATGTGAGATAGTTTGCCTTCTCCAGGGCTTTGATACAGCGCTTTTCCCAGATATCATGCAGGCGGTTGGCAGAGCCTTTCACCTGTTCATAAGGCCTTACCCGGTAGAGACAGCGCATGAAAAGATCTCCGTAGATAACTGCCTGGAGCAAGCGGTGAACCAGAGGAATGGTCCACTTAAAGCCTTCGTTTTTCTCGATACCCTGCACACTGAGACTGATTACCGGGATATGACCATATCCGTTCTTGGTCAGACAACGTCGGATAAATCCGATATAGTTTGTCGCACGGCAGCCTCCGCCGGTCTGTGTGATAATGATAGCCGTCTTATTGAGGTCATATTTACCGGAAGTAAGGGCTGTCATGATCTGACCGACCACGATGAGGGAAGGGTAGCATGCGTCATTGTTCACATATTTCAATCCTGCATCAACAGCCTGTCGGCCCATCTGCGGCAATACATCCACATGGTAGCCTGCATTTCGGAATACCGGCTCCAGCAGGTTAAAGTGGATCGGAGACATCTGAGGAACCAGGATGGTGTAATCCTTGCGCATCTCTTTGGTAAATTCCACCTTCTTGATGCTGGCCGGCACGATCTTAGGCTCGATATGCCGTTTGTTGCGGATACGTACCGCAGCAATAAGAGAACGGATACGAATTCTGGCCGCACCCAGGTTATTCACCTCATCGATTTTAAGGACTGTGTAGATCCGTCCGGAATTGGACAGGATGTCATTAACAGCATCGGTGGTAACAGCATCCAGACCACATCCAAAGGAATTCAGCTGAATCACCTCAAGCTGCTTGTTTTTCTTAGCGTAATTTGCCGCACCATATAATCTGGAATGATACATCCACTGGTCAGAGACGATGAGAGGACGTTCCACATTACCAAGATGACTGATGGAGTCCTCACTTAATACCGCAATCCCGTAAGAAGTGATCAGTTCCGGGATACCGTGGTTGATCTCCGGATCGATATGGTAAGGTCTGCCGCAAAGTACGATACCCATGCCGCCGTTTTCCGCCAGATAAGCCAGGGTTTCTTCCCCTTTGGTCCGGATGTCATTACGTACCTGATCGGCTTCCTGGTAAGCGGCATCCACTGCCTCATTGATTTCTTCCTGGGTCACATCAAAGTAAACTGAAAGTTCATCATACAAACGGGACTTGAGGGCTTCCTTGTTGTCCAAGGCGATGAACGGATTCATAAAACGGATGGAAGGATCTCTCAGTTCCTCCATATTGTTTTTGATATTTTCCGCATAGGAGGTCACGATGGGGCAATTGTAGTGGTTGTTGGAATCAACGGTTTCATTCTGCTCATAAGGGATACAGGGATAGAAGATCTGATTGATTCCTTTTTTCAACAGCCACATCACATGCCCATGGGCAATCTTTGCCGGATAACATTCGGACTCACTTGGGATGGACTCGATGCCCATCTCATAGATCTTACGGGAGGATCTGGGGGAGATTACAACCCGGAATCCGAGTTTTGTGAAGAATGTATGCCATAAGGGGTAATTCTCATAGATATTCAGGACACGGGGAATACCGATGGTACCACGGACCGCCTCCTCCTCCGACAGAGATTTGTAGGCAAAGATTCTCTTGTATTTGTAATCATAAAGATTAGGGATCTCATTTTTCTTCTTCTGGATTCCCAGACCACGCTCACAACGGTTACCTGTGATAAAACGTCGGTTATCTCCGAAATCATTGATGGTAAGCAGACAATGGTTATTACAGAACTGACATCTGCTGATGGAGTTGGTGTACTTAAGATTGATGATCTCATCCAGGGAGAGCATGGAAGTTTTTTCCACCTCATCGCTTCGTTCTCTGGCGATCAGAGCTGCTCCAAAGGCACCCATGATACCGGCGATATCAGGCCGTACCGCTTTGCAGCCAGAGATCCGCTCAAAACTACGGAGGACTGCATCATTATAAAAAGTACCGCCCTGGACCACGATTTTTTCACCAAGCTGTTTGGGGTCTGTGAGTTTGATGACCTTAAGTATGGCATTCTTGATGACGGAATAAGCTAATCCTGCAGAAATATCACCTACGGATGCCCCTTCCTTCTGAGCCTGCTTCACTTTGGAGTTCATGAAAACAGTACAGCGGGAACCCAGATCGATGGGTGACTCTGCGAAGAGAGCAATCTTGGCGAAGTCACGCACTGAATAATCCAGCGATTTAGCGAAAGTCTCTATAAAAGAACCGCAGCCTGAGGAACAAGCTTCATTTAAGAGAACATTATCCACAGCCTGGTTCTTGATCTTGATGCATTTCATATCCTGACCGCCGATATCCAGGATGCAGTCCACATCCGGCTCAAAGAAGGCGGCAGCGTAGTAATGGGCCATGGTTTCCACTTCACCATGATCCAGCTTCAGGGCAGATTTCAGAAGGGCTTCCCCATAACCGGTGGAACAGGAGCCGGCGATCACAGCCTTGTCCGGCAACTGCTTTTTCAGTTCCTTGATGGCTCTCATGGTGGTTTTGAGAGGGCTGCCGTTATTGTTGTCATAGAAGTGGAACAGCAAGGAACCATCCTCCCCGATGAGAGCAATCTTAGTGGTGGTGGAACCTGCATCGATACCCAGATAACATTTCCCTTTATAAGTGGAGATGTCACCCCTTTTTACCATGAATTGATTATGTTCTTTTGTAAATTCGTCATATTCTTCCTGGGATTGGAAGAGGGGCTCCAGACGGTCTACTTCCACTGTCAGCTTTATATCAGAATACAGGTCATCCAGGAGATCCTGGAGTTGCATCTCGCAGTACTGTTTTGCATTCATGGCAGCACCGCTGGCAGCAAAAAGGTGGGAGTGGGGCGGATCGATGATATGTTCCTCATCCAGGTTCAGAGTGCGGATAAATGCATTCTTTAATTCCGGGAGGAAGTGAAGGGGACCGCCCAGGAAAGCGACATGTCCTTTTATGGGCTTGCCGCAGGCCAGACCGCTGATCGTCTGATTCACCACTGCCTGGAAAATGGAGACTGCCAGATTTTCTTTGGAAGCTCCCTCATTGATCAGTGGCTGGATGTCTGTTTTGGCAAAAACACCGCACCTGGCGGCGATGGGGTAGATGGTATCATAACCTTTGGCGTACTCATTCAAACCGGTTGCATCGGTTTGAAGAAGGCTGGCCATCTGATCGATAAATGATCCGGTACCTCCGGCACAGACACCGTTCATCCGCTGTTCGATACCGCCGTTTTTATCAAAATAGATTATCTTGGCATCTTCACCACCGAGCTCAATGGCCACATCTGTTTTCGCCTCATAGTCCTGGAGGGAGGTAGATACACAGATAACTTCCTGACAGAATGGAATCTCCAGGTATTCCGAGATTGCCATACCGCCTGATCCTGTGACCGTAGGATGAACGGAAAGGTTTCCGTGCTCCCCGATTGCCTTTTTAAGCAGTGATTGCAGGGTTCCCTTGATGTTGGCGAAATGCCTCTGATAATCTGAAAAAATTATGTGGTTGTCACGATCAAGAATTGCCACTTTTACCGTGGTAGAACCAATGTCAATTCCTAATGTATAATCCAAATTTCTTTCATCTCCTTACTATATTACAGTCTGATTACATAAGGATGAAACCGAATCACAGAGACTGATCATTGTTCATCCTTATCAGGATAGAATTACCCATATTAAAAACAAAAAATATTATAAACGAAGCCGTGAGAAAAAACAATACTTTTTGTCCTGACCGGTACACAATAATTGACAAAGAATCAGGAAATATTTATAATGAAGTAAGTGTTTTTTAAGCATTTTTTTTGCTGAATATATGACGTTGAAAGAAGGATATTCTTATGATCAGAATCTTTAAGACAGAGGGTGGAAAAGTACATCAGATCCATCCTTCACCCGGCGGGAAACGGCAGGAGAATACAGTCTGGATTGCTCTGACAGATCCCACCATGGAAGAGCTGGAACAGATTGCCCGGATCAATCAGATAGATATCGACGATTTGAAGTCGGCTTTGGACGAGGAGGAGCGTTCCAGAATCGTGGTTGAAGATCACTATACCATGATCGTCCTGGATATTCCGGTGACCGAGATACGAAATGACAAGGAGTATTTCCATACGATTCCGTTCGCCATCATAAGGACGTCTGACGTTGTTATAACCGTATGTCTGGAGGATACTCCGGTGCTGACAGTGTTCATGGATGGAAGAGTCCGCGATTTTGATCTGAACCGGCCTGTTAAGTTTATCTTCCAGATGTTATATCACAATTCCACCATGTATCTTCAGTACCTGCGTATCATTGATAAAAAAAGTGACGAGGTGGAGAAGAAACTCCATGTCTCCCAGCGAAACCAGGAACTGATCGATATGTTGGAACTGGAGAAGAGCCTTGTCTATATCACCACTTCTCTCAGGGGAAATGAATTGGTGCTGGAAAGGCTCACCCGCAATCAATCCCTGGATATGAATGAGGAGGAGATGGAACTCCTTGAGGATGTAATCATAGAGAATAAACAGGCCATAGAGATGGCTAAAATCTACAGTGATATCTTAAGTGGAACCATGGATGCTTATGCCTCCGTTATCTCCAACAACCTCAATATCGTGATGAAGTTTCTGGCTGTGGTAACCATCGTCCTTACCATCCCGACCATCGTGACCAGTGCCTTTGGAATGAACTTTGCGGTCATCCCACTATATCATCATCCTTACGGATTCTGGATCGTTGTAGGCATCTCCCTGGTACTTGCTGTCATCGCAGGAATCCTTATCGGTAAGTATCAGAAATTCAAATAAGGAGGGACACACCGGATGAACTGGTTAAATCGACTGGAAAGAAGGTTTGGCAGGTATGCTATTCGGAACCTGCCGCTATATATTGTGATCATGTACGCTGTCGGCGCAGTATTAAATATTATGTCCGGCAATACCATCTATTATACATACTTAAGCTTGAACCCTTATATGATCTTGCATGGGCAGCCATGGAGGGTTGTGACCTTCCTGATCGCCGCCCCGACTACAAGCATCATTTTTCTGCTGTTTGTGCTATTGTTCTATTATTCAATCTGCACGCAATTATCTAATGTCTGGGGGGCTTTTCGTTTTAATCTGTACTTTTTCTTTGGAGTACTCGGCTCTCTGTTTGGAGCGTTTTTAGTATATTTTATCAGCCGGGATCCCTATATCTATATGGATACCTACTATCTGAATCTGTCCATGTTTCTGGCCTATGCAGCCATCTTCCCGGATGCCATGGTATATCTGTACGGCATCCTGCCTTTGAAAGTAAAATGGCTGGCTTATCTGGATGCCGCTTTTCTCGTCTATGAATTCGTGATAGGCGGCCTTGGGGATAAAACAGCGATCGTGGTCAGCCTTCTTAATTTTATCTTGTTCTTTGTCTCGACGAGGAATTATAAGAAGATATCTCCGAGGGAGATCAAGAGAAAACAAAAGTTT
>CADBOX010000131.1 GCA_902796415.1 uncultured Lachnospiraceae bacterium | reverse complement strand
TACGATCTTTTCTTCGGGTTCCTGTCCATGCAGGCCTGCGCTTTTGAACCCGGTCAATACTGTCAGCATTATAAACAACGCCCCCCATCCGATCTTCTTTTTCATGGTATGATCCCCTCTTTTTCTGCTTTCTGTGAAAAGCAAACCAGACTGATGATCTTTTGTATAACAGAGACAGGGAAAATCTCTGTCTCTATCTCAGACGTATTTCGCACAGCTCCTGCAGCCACCTCTTGACTTCCGCCAGCTGTGCCACCGCGATGATCCCTCCCGGGATAACCGGCGGAATAAAAGAAGCCGCCCGTTCTTCCGTCTCATAATACCTGTAGGAGCATTCGTATAAAACCTGCCCCATCTGAGAGGCGCTCCTGGCCTGGATCAGAAGCGCTTCCGCTTCTTCAAGCATTTTGGACGCCGCAATATCCATGGCTTCGGAACTCCGCCGGAGTTTTGTCTCGATCTGTCTGACCTGGGCAGAGCAGCGTGAAATCCTATGGCTCATCTCATCCAGCTGGGATGCGCATTTTTTAGTCTGATGAACATTGATCTCTACCATTTTGCCCTCTCATGATCTTCCAATACGCTTTACAGTTTATAGTATACTACAAAGATTCTTTTATTTTATTATTTACGACAGAATACCGGTTTTTCCGATGAACGGACAATTTACCGTTCATCGGAAAAACAGATCCACTTATGCCGCTAACGGACATCTTGCATGATTCCGCCCTCCAAATGCATTTTTTATACTGGCCGGCATAGACTGCATCGGAAAACGACCATCCGGACCAAATGCTTTGTCTTTGATCCAGTCTACCACCTTTTCCTTCCCATATTCATATAATCCTTTTAATATCTTATCCGCCGGCCTTATAATTCCATAGGCAACAAGACCTTTCATCATCGTCTTCATTGTCACGTTTTCTATAATCCCTCTTTGGGCTTTTGTCATTACTTGTTTCCAGACAGCCGAATAATTGCCTTTTCCTGATGTAATTCCAGGTATTTTAATATATTCAGCCGCTTTACCAAACACAAACCCTTCGGCTGCTCCGGTTATCGTAGATTTTGTTGTATCCCATAACAGGTTTTTGGCGGTGTATCCATCTTCTTTTCTATAACCTTCTACTCCGGTAGCCATCTTTAACCCATTAGAAACAAGTGTACGGGTTGCTCCGCCGGCTGCACCTGCCGCGGTTGGCCCTGCAACAACAAGCACAGAGCCTTCAACAAATCCGCCGGCTGCATCTCCGACATAGTCCTGCCAGGAACTGGGTGTCCACTTTCCTTTTTTTACAGAATTAACAACATCTCCTGCAAAACGGGTCGTTACGCTTACAACAGAACCTACTATCCCTCCGGCGAGCCATGCTACGATCATGCCTGTCGGGTCAATCTGGTTCAACGGATCAGAATTACAATATAGATATGAGTTTAGCGTCATTGGCGCAAGCAGACTTCCTGCAACCTGATCCTGGCTTATAAACCGTCCTGTCTGTGAATCATACTCTCTTGCTCTGGCATGTGCAAATCCGGTTACCGGATCTGTGCGATAACCCGTAAATGTCATCTGATCCCGCATGAAAGCGGAATGATCCTGTTCTTTTTTCTGCACGCCAAACGCATCGTAATGATATGAACACAGACTCTTTTCCGTATCAAGAATACGGATCGGGCTCATCCGTTCATCATTAAGGAAAAAGGCTACCGATCGTTCTGATTCCAGGCCAAGTATCTCATGATCCCACATAATATTCTCGGTCTGTCCGTTTCGATACCACGAAAGCAGACAGCCATAACCGTCATTCTCTCCAAATCCTAATCCTTGCTGAGCAAAATTCGGTAAATATTCTTCCTTGACGGGTCCGGATTCCAGTTCACCATGCATACCGACACGCATAGCCAGACCATTGTACTCATAGATGGCAGATCCATGTTTTCCCTGCGCTTCTGTCAGGTAATTCAGTTCATCAAAACGCAGTCTCAGCGTCGAGACACCGTTTTCTGTTATTTCATTTAGATTTCCTCTGCCATCATATCTGTACTCTGCAAGTCCATTTTCATCCTCTCTGCAGGTCAGTTCATTATTCCGGTTATATACATACCGGATGATTTTGTCATTCTGCCGCTGAATGGTCCTGTTTCCAAAAATATCATATTCGTATTCCTGTATGGCTTTTCCATTACTCCTCACACAGGACAAGCTTCCCAGCGAGGTATACAGATAGTCATTGATAACCGGTTCTTCCATCCCCTCCTGCAGCCTGGAAATGCGGCTCTTCCTGCCGCAGACATCGTACGAATAGGAAAGAAGGTCTGTCTGCTTCCCATTCATGGAATGGCAGATAGAAGCTATTCTTCCGGCTTTATCATAAGTATATTCTGAACAAAGTCCGTTGGAGACAGAGCGCCTTTTCAGCTTTCCATTATCATAATATGCGTATTGAGCCTTTACATTTTCACTGTCAAGATGCGTAAGCCTGCCGAGCCTGTCATAGCTGTAGTTTACTTCCATCCCGTTCGGATATGTAAGCTTTGTCATATCACCGCGATTGTCGTATTGATATTCGACAACCTTGCTTTTCTGATCCTTTACGCTGACAACACGGCCTGCGGCATCCCGTTCTATTTCCATGCTTCCCAGCCAATCCTGCAGACGAACCAGTTGTTTGACCGGGTTATAGTGATACTGTATTTCCCTTCCATCGGAGAACAATATTCGGTTCTCCGTATCATCCGCATTATATTCGCATCTCGTCAGATATCCGTCCGCATCTTTACGTGCGATCAGTCGTCCGCAAAGATCATATTCCATCTCTGTTGTATTGCCTTCCGGATCAACAATCTTAGTGACATTGCCCATCAGATCGCGCTGATAACTGGTAATACGAATTTCTTTCTGGGAGCTGTTGAATTCGTTCAGAGCTGATGCATCAAAATGACCACCTTCCGGCTGGAGGATCTTTGTAAGCCGATAACATGGATCATATTCATATCTGGTCTCTGTTCCGTTAGCATCGATCACACCTGTCAGGCTTCCTGCCGCGGAGTACTGATATGCCGTTCTGTTGCCGCAGGCATCCGTCACTGCAACTATATGATCCATGGCATCATATTCGTAAGATTCAAATAAATCCCCTTCGTGCTCCGCTCTTATGACCCGGCCAAGAACGTCATAATCAAACAGCCATCTGTTCCCTCCCTGATCAGTGATTTCCAGAATGTTGCCGATCGCGTCATATCTATACTCCTTGGATTGTCCGTCAGCATATGTTTCTGTCTTTAACAATCCGCCCGGATAATAAGTGTATCGTCTGATCCATCCCTGGTCATCTGATACTTCTGTCATATCTCCCAGTGCGTTATAGGAATATTGCTGTGTATATCCGCTCTTATCTGTATAAGCCACGCAGTTGCCAGTCAGATCATATTCAAATTCCTCTGTAATGCCTTCGCCATGATGAACCCGGACTTCGTTTCCAAATGTGTCGTACTCCACACTCCGAACCATTCCAACCGGATCTGTAATCACCACAGGACGATTTAACGCATCGTATTCCATAGAATAGACCGACCCGTCCTGTCGGATCCGTCTGATCAGATTTCCGCAGGCATCGTATTCTGCCCTCTCCACGGTTCCATTTGGATATTTAGTAGCAATACGACGGTTTAATGGGTCATATTCAAAGCAGGTAACAGCTCCATCGTCTGTTTCTCTTTGTATTATATTCCCCATCTGATCATAGCGAAATATGGTCTTATGACCATCCGGGTCAGTCACCTTGGCCGGAAGGTTCAGCTCGTTATATTCAACCACAGTGATTCCATTGTTAAAATCGATACATTTAATCAGGTTCCCGCAAGGATCATATTCACATGTACGTGAACGGTTTTCCGCATTGGTCATACGGATCATACGATCCATGTTGTCATATGCATAGGTTGTTTTGTTTCCCAATGCATCCGTTGTCGAGATTAGTCTTCTTCGCTCATCATACTCGTAATCGATATGCCCGTTTCGAGGGTCTTCCACCGACAGAATATTTCCATAGAGATCATACGTCAGACGGGTTACACTTCCATCCTGATGTGTGATCGCCGTCACATGTCCTGCTGCGTCATATTCATAGAATTCCGTATTGCCGCAGGCATCCGTAGAAGAAATCTGATGGTGTTTTTCATCGTACTCTGCATGATGAAGCTTTTGTCCTTCGACATAAAGATCCTGCGGCTGTTCATCCCGCGTATAAACGATTTCCATCCTCTGTCCCAGGGCGTTTTCAAAAGCAGTAAGGTTTCCGTTTTCGTTATATTCATAACGGTTTTCCCTACCCAGCTTATCGACGGCCGCAATTTTCTGGTGCGATCCATTGTAGGTAAACTTTTCCGTACCATCAAAATAAACCGTTTCAGTATTGCGATACTGGTCGTCATGTATATAGGTGATCACATTTCCGTTTTGCTGAGTCATGGAAACGCGATCCATCCGGCTGTAATCGTAAGTAACGATACCTCCGTCCGGAAATACCTGACTGACAGTTCTGTCCTCTTCATCATAGGTATTCCGGACAGCCTCCATCCCTTTGGCATTGATTACCTGAATCAGCCGGTTTTTTTCATCATATTGGTATGATATGTGCTGATCCTCCGGATCCCAGATATCTGAGAGCATTCCGTTTTTATAACCAAGAGCAACTGTTCTTCCTGTATGATCAGTTACAGATGTCAGCATGCCATCTTGATCATAGACAAAAGAGAGTTCCACTCCTTTATTATGAACCACTTTTCGAAGCTGATTATCCTGATATTCCAGCACAACTGCGTCTTCTACGTCCCGCATACCGGCAGCCAGAAAACGCCCTGCCGCGTCAAAATAATAGCAATCGTGCTCTTGATCCAAAAAACGATATTTAGCCGCGCTTATGAATTTCTGCAGACAGGTCGGTTCATCTTTCAGTTCGGCCTCTTCCAACAGCTTAAGGTCACCAAATGTACCGGCACAGGAAAGCCATACTCCTTCCTCTGTCAAAATAAAATTCTCTTTTGATCCATCTTCCTTCAGGATCTCGATCCTGTCGTCTTCGTGAACAAGATGCCTCTCAAAATTGTGTGTCCATCCCGTTCCGAGTACGCCCTTCCGTTTGTCCTGTATGTTGTAAAACAGTCTCAAATTGACAGATATTCCTGTGTCAAAACCAAAGAAAATATTCTCGTACACGAAATTACCATTGCACAGATTGACCGGGTCACTGCTGAATGAGCTTCCCTGATCCAGCCCCAGGATTTTCTTTGTTTTCCGAAGTAATTCTTCTGTCTCCTGCCGAAGTTTGTCGATCATGCTTCGGGAGCCGCCGTTGTCATGGCGCCCGCCACCGCTGCTATGACTTCTCTGGCCGGAAATTCTATCTTCTGCCGCTGCATACAAGGAAGCTGTCTGTTCCAATACGGACGCATATGCAGACAGCTTTTGTTTTTCATCATCGATCTGGCTCACTATGGTTCTCAGTGACTGCTTCAGCGGCACTGCGGCACTGGTCTGCAGGGAAAGCTGTGACAGTATTCTTTCTGTCTGTTGCCCGATTTTTCTAACCTGACTGCTCAGATTGTTCTCACTGCGGGCTTCTTCTTTAATCTTTTGCGGCTTGACAGTAAATTCTGACATATGAACTCCTTTCAGGATTTTTGCTTTAAGCAAAAGTATACCGGCGATTTTTGATATACCTATATCCAAAACATCGCCAGTATACTGATAATGATCTTTATTTGGTTTCTTTGTATTGACTGATCTTCTCCATATAATCGATCTGTTCTCTATCCTGATAAC
>CADBOX010000130.1 GCA_902796415.1 uncultured Lachnospiraceae bacterium | reverse complement strand
TCAGAGAAGAAACCTTCTTGCATACCTCAGAAATAAAGACATCAATCGTTACAGAACATTGATCGAGCAGTTAGGATTAAGAAAATAATCACCTGAGTAGTCGGTTTAGAGGATGCATGGTTATGCGTCCTCTTTCTTTTTTCCGAATGTTAGGGTAAAACCATAATAGGAGGAACCATTATGCGTAAAATAATCAGGATAGTTATCATCGTGTTACTGGCAGTTCTTATCGTAATGGGAGGATTTCAGTGGAAAAACTACCATAAGAAAAGCCAGTTCCGGGAAAATGCACTTTTATATTTTAAGGAGCAGGATTATGAGAAGGCGGTTTCTTATCTGGAGAAAGGCTTGAAACAGATCTCGGTGTTTGGAGATGATATGGATGAAGACATGTCCTGTTATCTGGCGGAGAGCTATTATCAGCTGGGAGATTATGAGAAAAGCTCAGAGATCTATGATGACTTGCTGGACAAACACCCCGAAGAGCAGAAATACTTTCTGTTAAAAGCGGAGAACCTCATTGCCATGGAGCAGATGGAGGATGCCGTCAAGCTTTATGAAGAAGGATGGGACAAGACCAAAAACAGTATCTTCCTCCGTAAAATCTGCGATTGCTATCTCGAAAAGAAAAAATATAAGAAAGCACTGAAATATGCAAAACTGGGAATGGATTTGGAAGAAGAAGATTCCCGTGAATTTCTCTTTAAAGAAATCGTAATCTACGAAAAATGTAACGATTACCAATCCGCCTACGATGCTGCACTGGAATATACCACACGATATCCCGAGGATGAGAAGGGTCAAAAAGAGCTGAAGTTTCTGGAGACTAGGATTTGACACTACATATAATCAATGTTAAAATAAATAAAAATTAATTGTAACTTAGGAGATTATTGCAGCGTATTTTATTAGTAAAGGAGAACGATTATGGTATCACAAAAAATCACGATCACAAACCCACAGGGACTTCATATGAGACCGGCAGGCGTTTTCGCCAAAGGTATGGCAGCTTTTGCCTCTGACATCAAGATTAATTTCAACGGTAAGGAAACCAATGGTAAGAGTTTGTTAAATATCATCGGTGCCGGAATTAAATGTGGTTCCGAGATTGAACTCGTATGTGATGGCCCGGATGAAGAGGAAGCATTAAAGACTGCAATCGAAATGATCGAGTCCGGATTAGGTGAGTAAGATAACGTTTTCAATTATGTCAAAATTGCTTCGGCAGTTTTGACATAATTAGTCAAAGGGGAATTTGGAATCCCATATAAGGGCTTAGGGGTGATATTATGTATAAAGGTATTGGTGCATCTGCAGGAATCGGTATCGGTTCTGTTATAATTGTGAAAGAACCTTCTCTCGACTATGAGAAGAAGCCCGTGACTGATACTGCTGCGGAGATTGCGCGTTTTCAGTCCGCCTTGGATGAGTGTGTAGCTAAGACTACTGCCATGGCAGAAGACATGAAGACAAGGGTAGGGGAGAAGGAAGCAGAGATTCTGGAAGGACATATCTTACTTCTTATGGACCCTGAACTTACAGGTCAGATCGAATCCAAGATCAAAGATGAGAACAGCTGTGCAGAAGCAGCCGTGGAGGAAACCTGTGATTTTTATGCGGCCATGTTTGCTTCACTGGACGATGAACTGTTCCAGCAAAGAGCAACAGATGTCTGTGATATCAAGACCAGGCTGATCAAAATCCTCCTTGGAGTGGAGGATGTGGATCTGGCAAATGTTCCTGAGGGGACTATACTTGTGGCAGAAGATCTGACACCGTCTATGACAGCCGGTATCAATCCGGCAAACGTCGTAGGTATCCTTACTGAGATCGGCGGAAAGACTTCCCATTCTGCGATTCTGGCAAGAGCCTTGGAGATACCGGCAGTTCTTAGTATAGAAGGCATCGTATCCAAGCTGGAGAACGGCCAGAGTGTGGTGCTGGATGGAAAAACAGGAGAGGTCTATGCAGATCCGGAAGCAGACGTACTTGAGGAGTACAAGGCAAAACGTGCCGCTTTCCTTGAGGCTAAGGCTGCTCTTAAGTTATTTGTCGGCAAGCCAACAGAGACAGCAGACGGTGTGAAAGTACAGCTGTGTGCCAACATCGGGAAGGCTGAGGATGCCACAAAAGTAATCGAGTGTGACGGTGAAGGAATCGGACTCTTCCGTACCGAATTCCTCTTTATGGATCGCCCACAGGTTCCTACGGAAGACGAACAGTTTGAAGCTTACAAGAAAGTGGCTCAGTTACTGGAAGGTAAGCCGGTTATTATCCGTACTTTGGATATCGGTGGAGACAAAGAGATTCCTTATCTCGGCCTTGGAAAGGAGGAGAATCCTTTCCTTGGATTCCGTGCGGTACGTCTCTGCTTACAGAGACCGGATCTCTATCGCCCTCAGCTTCGTGCGCTCCTTCGCGCCAGTGCATTCGGTGATATAATGATCATGGTTCCGATGATCTGTTGCGTTGATGAATTCCGTCAGGTGAAGGCTCTGATCGCAGAGCTTATGGCAGATCTGGATGCCAATGGAATCCCATATAACAAAGATATCAAGGTTGGAATCATGGTGGAGACACCTGCAGCAAGCGTTATGGCAGATGTTTTTGCCAAGGAAGTTGATTTCTTCAGTATCGGTACCAACGATCTTACCGGTTATACTATGGCAGCCGACCGAGGAAATCCTGATGTCGCCTATCTGTATTCTACTTACGATCCGGCAGTTCTTCGCTCCATCAGAAATGTTATCACAGCAGCGAATGATGCAGGTATTCTTGTAGGTATGTGTGGGGAAGCTGCAGCGGATCCCCTGCTTACTCCGTTATTGATTTCCTTCGGTTTGGAGGAATTCAGTGTGAGTGCTACATCTATCCTCAAGACCAGAAAGGGTATCTCTTCCTGGACTAAGGCAGAGGCAGATGAGGTTGCAGCAAAAGCTATGGCCATGGCAACAGAGAAGGAGATCAGAGCTTATCTTGAATCCATTGCAAGATAATGTATGAATATATCATAATTATTGAATAAATAATTACTTCAAAAGATAAGAGTGTTGGATAACGACACTCTTTTTCTTTTATGGGAGAATCTCCCGGTAAAACTGGAAAGGATTGATATCTTTGATACTTGATGATACTTTTAGTCAGGAACAAAAAGGTGCCATATGCCACGGGGATGGACCGGCCATGGTACTGGCAGGGCCGGGATCGGGAAAAACCCTTGTCATCACATCTCGTGTCAGATGGCTGATCGAACAAAAGAAGATTCATCCCTCCGGGATACTTGTCATCACATTTACAAGAAATGCAGCAGAAGAGATGAAGAAACGCTTTCAGAGATTCGAAGGGATGGAAAAGGCTCCGGTCTGCTTTGGAACTTTTCACTCTGTTTTTTTTATGATGTTACGTCACGCATACCATTACAGTAGTGATAACATTATCCGGGATTATGATCGACGGGCCTGTCTCAAAGAAATCGTGGAGGAAATGGACCTGGAAATTGAGGATGAGAACGATTTTTATACGGGAATCCTGAATGAGATCAGCTATGTGAAAGGTGAGATGATGTCTCTGTCCCTCTATCACAGTAACAACCTTGCCGATGATTTATTTCAGAAGATTTATGAAGATTACGAGAAAAAACTCAGAACGAGGGGATACCTGGATTTTGATGATATGCTCGTATTCTGCCATGAACTTTTGCGACAAAGACCGGATATCCTGAAAATGTGGCGGGAACGCTTTCCGTATATTCTGATCGATGAGTTTCAGGATATTAACCGGGTTCAATATGAGATTGTGAAGATGTTGGCCGGGAGAAGGAGAAATCTCTTCGTCGTGGGGGACGATGATCAGTCGATTTATCGTTTCAGAGGTTCCAGGCCTGAGATTATGCTGGGATTTGAGAAAGATTTTCAAGGAGCGAAAAAATTTCTGCTGAATACAAATTACAGAAGTACGGAAGAAATCGTGGCAAGTGCGGAACGTCTCATCCTTCACAATAAAAAAAGATTTGAAAAGAATATGAAATCAGCCAGGGGCAGCAAAGTTCCTGTGGTATACAGAAACATGGAAAATGTATCTGCGGAATGCAACGATATCATCGGTGGGATCCTGTTTTATTCCGGAAAAGGGATCTCCTATGAAGATATGGCTGTGATTTTCCGGACCAACACGCAGCCAAGGCTGCTGGTCGGCCGCCTCATGGAGTACAATATACCCTTTCAGATGAGGGATCTTATTCCCAATATATTTGAACACTGGATTGCCAAAAATGTGATTTCTTATCTGGAACTGGCTCAGGGCCACAGGGACCGCTCTCTGTTTCTGTCTGTCATGAACCGTCCCAAGCGATATATTTCCAGAAG
>CADBOX010000129.1 GCA_902796415.1 uncultured Lachnospiraceae bacterium | reverse complement strand
TGACACCATAATATAGCCCAGACGCTCGCCCGGGAGGGAGAGAGATTTCGACCAGGAGTAGCACACCAGTGTATTATCATAATATTTGGGTATATATGGAACAAAAGTACCATCAAAAGCTATCTCACGGTAGGGTTCATCAGCGATGATGAAGATAGGCTCCCCGTATTGTGCAGATTTTTCAGAAAGCAGAGCAGCCAGTTTTTTGACAGTCTCCTCCGAGTAGACACATCCGCTGGGATTGTTGGGAGAGTTGACGATCACGGCTTTCGTCTTAGGACCGATGGCATCCTCCAGAGCCTGGAAATCAATCTGAAAAGCCTCCACATCCGCAGGGATCAGTTTCATACAGGCACCGGCTCCTTCGATAAATACTTTATATTCCGGGAAATAGGGAGCGAACACAATCACTTCGTCCCCCGGATTGCAAAGACCGTTAAGACAGCAGCACAGTCCTGCAGCAGCTCCTACTGTGATGTAGAGATTGTCCTCATTTACATTGAAATCAAAACGTTTTCTTATCGAATCTGCAATCATCTTTCTCGCTCCTGCATCCCCCTGGGCACTGGTATAACCATGCAGGATGACCGGGTCCATGTCTTTAATCAGCCGGATTGCGGTCTCATTTACTTCCTCCGGTGCCGGAACACTGGGATTACCGATGGAGAAATCAAATACATTCTCAGGGCCAACCTCTGCGGCACGTTTTTTTCCAAATTCAAACAGTTCACGGATCACGGAGCGCTGAGTTCCTAATCCTACCATTCTTTCATTTAACATAGGATGTTCCTCTTTTCTTTTATAATTTGGTTCATTACCTGAAGACTATCTTCGTCAGGCAGAATATTTAATATGATAACACTGAACATTATAACACATATAGAAGGATATGCCAGTAATCTTGTGTCATAAAATTTCAAAAGAAAATGCCTTGATGTTGACAATTTTCCTGCAATATGATATTTTACACTTATGCTTTACACAATAAAAGGTATAAAGCATAAAAGTGAAATTATAGTAAGGGAGATTGTAAAGATGCCGGTAACAGATTTATTGGAAAGAAATCATAAACTGTATGGAGAAGAAGTGGCTTTGGTAGAGCTGAATCCAACTGTGACAGAGCATGTGAAGAGAGTAACATGGAAAGAGTATGACCTGGTGCAGCATATGGATGATCAGCCTTATCGCAGGGAGATTACCTGGAGCGTGTTCGACGAGAAGGCAAACCGTGTGGCAAATATGCTTCTTTCCAAAGGAGTGAAAAAAGGTGACAGGGTGGCGATCCTTATGTTCAACTGTCTGGAATGGCTTCCCATCTATTTCGGTATCCTGAAAACCGGTGCCATCGCAGTTCCTTTCAATTTCCGTTTTTCGGCTGATGAGATTAAATACTGTCTGGATCTCGCTGAAGTGCAGGTTCTCCTGTTCGGCAATGAATTTATCGGACGTCTGGAGTCCATCGAGGAAGAAATTCAATCCAGATTACTGATCTACGTAGGTGACGGTTGCCCTACCTTTGCGGAGAGTTACCATGCCCTGGTGGCTGATGCTTCCAGCCAGGCCCCGTTGATTCGTCTTGATGATGAAGATGACGCTGCCATCTATTTTTCTTCCGGAACCACAGGCTTCCCGAAAGCCATCCTTCATAATCATGAAAGTCTTCTTCAGGCAGCTCAGATGGAGCAGAAACATCATGAAATCGGAAGAGGGGATAACTTCCTGTGTATTCCTCCTCTATACCACACCGGTGCCAAGTTCCATTGGATGGGATGTCTCTGTGCCGGTGCCAAAGCGGTGATTCTTATCGGTACTTCACCGCAGATTATCCTGAATGCAGTATCTGAAGAGCAGTGTACTATTGTGTGGCTGCTGGTACCGTGGGCTCAGGAGATTCTGGAGAAACTGGATTCCGGAGAGCTGAAGCTGAAGGATTATAAGCTGGATCAGTGGAGACTCATGCACATCGGTGCCCAGCCGGTACCTCCGTCATTGATCCGTCACTGGAAAGAATATTTCCCTCACCATGATTATGACACTAATTACGGATTGTCCGAGTCAACCGGTCCCGGATGTGTTCATCTTGGCATGGAAAACATTCATAAAGTAGGAGCCATCGGTATCCCTGGATATCGTTGGGAGTGCAAGATTGTGGATGAAGAAGGCAAACCGGTAGTACAGGGTGAAGTAGGAGAACTCTGTGTCAAAGGTCCCGGCGTCATGACCTGTTATTATAATGACCCTGTGGCCACTGCCGAGACTCTGAAGGACGGCTGGCTCTTTACCGGTGATATGGCTATGCAGGATGAGGACGGATTCTATTTTCTGGTAGACCGTAAGAAAGACGTTATCATTTCAGGTGGAGAGAATATCTACCCGGTACAGATTGAAAATTTCCTGACAGCCTACCCCAAGATCTCAGATGTAGCTGTGATTGGTCTGCCGGACAAAAGACTGGGTGAAATCACAGGCGCCATCATCCAGGTAATACCTGGAATGGAGTGTACCGAGGAGGAGATTGAGAAGTTCTGCCATAAACTTCCAAAATACAAACGTCCGAAGAAAATCATCTTTGCCGATGTTCCAAGAAACGCAACAGGTAAGATTGAAAAACCTGCCCTCCGCAGGAAATACGGAGTGGATAAACTGGTTGAACAGCAGAACCGTGGATAAAATAAGCCGATAAAATAATCTGAATCCCTGCCATATCAGACATCCTCAGGAATGCCGGTATGGCAGGGTTCTCTTTTTTTGAAATATTTTAAAATATAGGTTGACAAAATTTATAAGATAAGTTATATTAACTTCAGCACTTTAAAGTATTTAATATATAAAGTATTAAACTTATGAAGTGAAGAATGTTTTAATTTTAGGAGGAAAGTAGTTATGTCAAAAGAAGTATTGAGTGCAATCCTATTAGTTATCTTTTTTGCGGTGATGCTCTATGTAGGATATAGCACCAGAAAACATGCGACGGATGTTAATGGATTCGTGTTAGGCGG
>CADBOX010000128.1 GCA_902796415.1 uncultured Lachnospiraceae bacterium | reverse complement strand
TCTGTCTACCACTCTGTCATTTTTAGAGGATTCATCTTCCGGTTCAAATACTTCACGTTGATAATTCTGGAAATTTTTCCAGTCTACCTTTATATTCTCTGCCAGTTTCTGCATCATGACCTGTTCTGCATTCCTGTATGCTTCAGTCCAGTTCCAGGACATCACAATATCATCAATAATCGGATGCAATAACAGGTATTCTTCATACTGCTCAACCCATCCTTTACGTACAAGTTCAGCAACGCTTTCAACCTGTTCATAAACCAGATTGATATCTGTTTCTGAGACAGGTGCCGGAGCTTTATCTTGTTCTGATTTTCCAGCAGTAAGTTCTCGGAAATCTTTGAAAGATATACCCGGCATTTTAAAAGCACCCAGCTGTTTCATAATGATTCTTTCAGGTTCTGTCAGCTGACTCATGTTCATAAGATCTGCCAGCAGCTGGTTGACCTTGCCCTGATATATTTTCAGATCTTTGGTCTGCTCGAGGACACCCGGAATCTGATCAAGTTTATGGTTTTCAATGAAAGCACTCATCTCTTCCAGAGACATCAGCCCGGCTGCCATGTGTTTTGCCAACAGCTTTAACGACAGGGTATGACCCTGTATCTTATGGATGATGGCAGCAACTGCAGAACGTTCATCTTTATGAATGCGTCTTTCCAGATATTTTTCGAATAAGCTGATCCGTTCTTCCTCAGTTTCAAGTTCAGTGACTCGAATCTGCGGAAGCTCAAGAGTATTATCAATCTCGCGGGTAATAACAATTGTATGCCAGGGAATATGGAAAAAGTCTGTAAAGTCATCACCTGGCTGGGAATAGTAGTTGTCCAGTACGATCAGTATTTTCTGGTGTGCGGCAATTTCTTTGAGCTTTCCGATCTTGCGAAGGTAGTATTCATCATATGTTTCGAAATCCATCTTCCTGATTGTACTAATCCGCAGATACAGATCATTTAAAAGCAGCTTTCTTATACTTCCCTGATAGTCAAGATAGATGACAGAATCATATTCTTTCCTGTGAATATTCAAATATTGTGTTACAAGGCTGCTCTTTCCAATACCACCCATACCACTGACAGATACAGCTCCATGGCCCCGTGATACCAGTTCATGAAGATAGGCAAGTTCCCTGCCTCTCCCGGTAAAGAAAGGCTGATCCGGCACTCGATGTGAATAGATAAATTCTGCTTTACTGTCTGACAAAGGCAGAATCTTTCTAAGTTCATCAATGGTCAGGTCCATATTCTGATAGCGATCAATATAATAACTTGCCAGTGTTTTATGGAAGAAATCCGTCAATTCATAATAGAGTCTGTCGCGGAATGTGCTTTTCCGATAAACACTGTCGCTGAAAGAAAATGTGGCATTGATATTGCAGTCAAACGGATCCGGGCATCTATCAAAAATCAGCCAGAACAGAAGGGCGCCTATGCCATATACATCTGTATGAGGACCTATGCTGGACAAATCTCCCCTCTTCTGTTCAAGTGCTGCAAATCCCTTCGAATAGGAGATTCTTTGGTTTTCAATTGGTTCCGTTCTATCAATAAGGGTGTCAAAATCAAACAGTTGGATTAAATCCCATGTTTCGGGAAAAGTAAAAATATTATCCGGCTTAATATCCAGATAGAGATATCCCATATCATGGATTCTGCCAACTGCTTTTGCCACAGCTGTCACAACCTTCACTGCGTTCTCAAGACTTTCAGGCCTTCTTTTTTCCAGTGTTTGTCCTTCTGCAAATGTTGAAACCGTATAAAGCGTATTATTTCCTTTATAGATATCGACAGATCCATTTATAGAATTCGTAAGACCCTGTACGGTAAACAAATGGTTTTGCCGGTGAAAAGCCAGGGTGAACGCTGCCTTTCCTTGGACGAATAATTCAGTCTCGTCCTCAGGTACCTCCAGACTTCCGTCCTCTTTTCTCAGGATATGCATTTTAAAAGGATAGTATTCTTTGATTCTGGCCGGCTTAGTATCACCATTATTGGCAGTGTAAAAAGCATCATAAACTATGCAGGATGATCCTCTGCCAATCTCATGTCCGATTGTATATACCGCAGTATTCTGTTCTCCTCTGAATTCAATTATGTATCCGGAATCTAATGCTCTTCTCCGATCCATCAGTCCTTCCTCCTCTCATCCGGTTATATTGTTATATTAAGTTCCGAATGAGATATTTTGGATTTGTAAATTCAATTGTCATCCAGTAGGTCTGTCCGCTTTTTCCAGGAGTTCTCCCATGATGATCCTAAAAGTATCCAGTGGATCATCCTGTGTATTACAGAAAAGGAAAATAAAATCATATGGATTTCCCAGATACAGTTCTTCAAAACCCGCATCAATCAAATAATTAAACATCTGATTTTCATATCGCCTATGGGTGTCCTTATCAGGTGGATTGGACCGATTCTTAAGCTTCCAGTCTGCCCAATAATTATAGAACGCCAGAAAGATAATCATCTTTCTGATTGTTTCGTAATTCACTTTTCTTCTGTTAAGAATTTTGGTCAGGCTTTCTCGGCTCGGGAAGCAGTCCCGTATCATAGGGTGCAGATTTCGCAAAATAGGAATAATGGATCTGTCATTAAAAACCTTAGCTGCGGATTGGGGCTCAAAATCAAAAATCGCAAGATATACATCATGCTCGGAAATCAGTTTATGATTCTTCTTCTGATCTGACAGATGAACTCCATAATCGCTCATATCAAAAGCTTCCGATTCCTTTAATGCAAGCTCACGTGTTCCGGGAATGTTATTTTTTCCGTACCACAATCCCTGAACAGTCTCTGTTCCCCTGGCATTATTGTATCTGAACCGATCCTGGTTCTCATTGATATAGGTAATTAGTTCTTCATCTGAACATATCTCTTCAACGTCATCTCTTATGACTTCTGTATATATTATCGTGTCTATTTTATTAAGATCCACCCTGTCCTTAGTTTTAAAAACAGTGACCTTTTTCAAAATAGATTCAGCCTCCTGATAGCCTTTGCCATTGTAAAAGCAATAATAATATACAAGTTCTATTACGTCGTGGCAGTCGAAACTTCTCTCCATCAGAATACGCTGGAAGAAATCATTGACCTCATACAACTTCATATTAAGAGCAAAGCATAATCGAAACGCAGTAGGGCGTTTGATAATCATATGCTCCGGGTACCATTTATCTATCTCTCTGGGAATGGGGACACCCGCTTTTTTAAATGAAGATTTCAGAAATGCTGTTTTCCCGGAAACATCTGTGAGTTCTCCATCATAACCATGTTCCCTGATTATTTCATCAAGACCCTCTTCAAACGTTCTGAAACTACAAGACAATTCAAGCAGTTGTTCATAAAGATCTTCGGATTCTGCATCTATTGTTTTTTGTTTATCTTTAAGATTAATCGTATATGTGCCCATATAGTTCTGTCCTTCC
>CADBOX010000127.1 GCA_902796415.1 uncultured Lachnospiraceae bacterium | reverse complement strand
ATGGGGGTTGACAATTGTGCAGATAGAGATTGACAAGAAAACGTATGAGGTTCCCAACCATGTGGCCATCATTCTTGACGGCAACGGGAGATGGGCGAAGAAACGCCTCCTTCCACGTAATGTGGGACATATGGAAGGGGCAAAAACTGTGGAGAAGATTTGCGAAGATGCCTGGGATCTGGGGATCAAATATCTGACCGTCTACGCCTTTTCCACGGAGAACTGGAAACGACCGGGGAAAGAGGTCAATGCCCTGATGAAACTCTTGCGCAAGTATCTGGAGGATTGTATTGAACGGACTTCCAAGAACAATATGCGTGTGCGTGTGATCGGGGAGAAATCACGTCTGGATGATGACATCCGGAAAGCCATCGATGAGCTGGAGGAAGTCTCATCAGGGAATACCGGACTGAATTTCACCATCGCTCTGAATTATGGAAGCAGGGATGAGATGATCCGGGCCATGCGGGCTATGAGTCAGGACTTTAAAGATGGCAAGATCACTGCTGAAGAGATCACGGAAGAACGGTTCGCCGGTTATCTGGATACCAGGGATCTGCCGGATCCTGATCTGATGATCCGGACCAGTGGAGAGCAGCGTCTGTCCAATTGGTTATTATGGCAGCTGGCTTATTCGGAATTTTATTTTACGGATGTACTCTGGCCGGATTTTAACAAAAAAGAGCTGGAGAATGCCATCATTTACTATAATACCAGGGAACGAAGATTTGGAGGAGTATAAGAGGGCTTATGTTTAAACAAAGGTTGATCAGTGGGATCATTTTGGTGATTATAGCATTTGTCACACTCTATTATGGAGGTTTTCTCACTTTTGGTGTGGTTGCAGCGATCTCTCTGATCGGTAATTATGAATTGTTAAGGGTAATCCGTCAGGAGAAGTCCGCTCTGGCTGTTGCCAGTTACACAGCCGGCATACTGTACTATGCCCTCCTTCTGCTGGAGCTCAACCGTCTTATCCTGCCGCTTGTACTGCTGTTTTTAGTGGTTTTGCTGGCCATCTATGTCTTCACATTTCCAAAGTATGAGATCAGCCATGTGGCCATCTCATTTTTCGGATTGTTCTATGTGACCATCATGCTGTCCTATATCTACCAGATTCGTATGTTGGATAATGGAGGATTTAAAGTCACACTTTTATTCCTGGCCGCCTGGGGCAATGATACCCTGGCTTATTGTGCGGGGCGTCTGTTTGGAAAGCATAAGATGTCGCCTGTTTTAAGTCCGAAAAAAACCATAGAAGGAGCAGTTGGAGGAGTTGTCGGTGCCGGGCTTCTGGGTGCCCTTTACGGTCTGATCTGCAACTACTTTATCACTGAGACATTCAACATGGTGCTGGGATTTGCGCTTCTTTGTGCCATCGGAGGATTGATTTCCATCATTGGTGATCTGGCAGCCTCCGCCATCAAGAGAAATTATGAAGTGAAAGATTACGGGACTCTGATACCGGGCCATGGTGGTATCCTGGACCGTTTTGACAGTATTATCATCATAGCTCCGATCATTTATTATCTGCTTACCATGGTGATAGCGATAGGTTAGGATCGGCAGGATACTCTGCCATATCTACAGGCAGGGATGGAGGTAAATATGAAAAAAATTGCGATATTAGGTTCCACCGGATCCATCGGAACCCAGACCTTGGACGTGGTCAGGGAACATCCGGATGAACTCGAGGTTGTGGCTCTGGCAGCAGGGCGTAATAAAGATCGGCTGAATGCGCAGATCGAGGAGTTCAGGCCAAAGATTGTCAGTCTGGATGATCCTCATGCCGCAGCAGAACTTAAAGAACAGTGGAAAGACAAGGGTGTTGAGGTCTTATGTGGAAAAGAAGGCCTTATGGCAGTTGCCGGGATGGAAGAATCCGATATCGTGGTGACAGCCGTGGTTGGTATGATGGGTATCCTTCCCACCATGGAAGCCATCTCCAAGGGTAAAGACATCGCTCTTGCCAACAAGGAGACTCTGGTGACCGCGGGTCATCTTATCATCCCTATGGCTAAGAGATACGGAGTCCGGATTCTCCCTGTGGATTCGGAGCATTCCGCCATCTTCCAGTGTCTGCACGGGAACCGGCATCAGGATGTGGATAAGCTCCTCATCACTGCTTCCGGCGGTCCTTTCCGTGGTAGGAAGAAAGAGGACCTGGAGAAAGTTACATTGCAGGATGCCTTGAGACATCCAAACTGGGCTATGGGACAGAAGATTACCATCGATTCTTCCACCATGGTCAACAAGGGACTGGAAGTTATGGAGGCTCACTGGTTATTTGATGTGGATTATGACCGGATCCAGGTGGTGGTTCAGCCCCAGAGTATCATCCACTCCATGGTGCAGTTTGTGGATGGAGCTGTCCTGGCTCAGCTGGGAACTCCGGATATGAGAGTACCCATCGAATACGCATTATTTTATCCGGAGAGAAGAAGTCTTGGCGGGGACCGTCTCGATTTCTCCACTCTGCAGAGTATTCAGTTTGAGAGACCGGATTACGAGACGTTTCACGGCTTGAAACTTGCTCTGGAAGCCGGGAAAACCGGGGGAAGTATGCCGACGGTCTTCAATGCGGCCAATGAGCGGGCGGTGGCCCTGTTCCTGAAAGAGCAGATCCGGTACACAGATATCGTCAAGATTATTGAGACATGTATGGACAGACATGTCCTTATAGACCATCCTGTTCTGGACGACATTCTCGACACAGAACAGTGGGTTTACCATGAGATAGAAAGGATTTATCCATTTTGAAGATTTTAATCGCTTTAATTATATTCAGTCTGATCATTATCATTCATGAATTCGGACACTTTTCCTTCGCCAAGCTGAACGGAATCTGTGTGGAGGAATTTTCCCTGGGACTTGGTCCGACCATTTTCGGTGTCAAAAAAGGAGAGACAAAGTACTCTATAAAACTCCTTCCTTTCGGAGGCAGCTGTATGATGCTTGGTGAGGATGGGGACAGTACGGATCCAAGGTCATTTAACAGTAAGTCCGCCCTTGCCAGGTTTTCCGTTATATTTGCCGGACCGTTTTTCAACTTTGTCCTGGCTTTTATACTGGCCCTGTTTGTCATCGGTCTTGGCGGTGCCGATCCGGCTGTGATCGGAACGGTGGAAGAAGGCAGTGGCGCCTATGAGGCCGGACTTGAACCGGGGGACCGCATCACTCATCTGGACGGTAAAAGGATCTATAATTACAGAGAAATCAGTCTTTATAACATGATGAATGCCCAGAATCCTGACGTGGAGGTCACTTATGTCCGAAACGGGCAGAAAGATACCGTGACGGTCCACCGCAAATCTGCGGAGGAGGGGTATTATATCCTCGGCATCACCATGACCAAAGATTATAAACAAAACTTTTTAGGTGTTATAAAATACAGTTTTCTGGAAGTACGTTACCAGATCAAATCCACATTTTCCAGTCTGGCTTATCTGATCAGCGGACGGGCGTCCTTAAATGATATGTCCGGACCGGTGGGAATCGTGAATATGATCGGGGATACCTACGAGGAATCCCTTTCCTACGGAGTTCTCACGGTGGTGTTGAATCTGCTTAGTTTTTCGATTCTGCTGACGGCCAATCTGGGCGTTATGAATCTCCTTCCCCTGCCGGCTTTAGACGGAGGAAGGATCCTGTTTATTCTCATCGAGATGATACGTGGTAAGAGGATCGACCCAGAGAAGGAAGGCATCGTCCATCTGGTAGGACTGGTCATGCTTCTGGTTCTGATGGTCATTATCATGGGAAATGATATCCGCCACATCATACAAGGGTAAAGAAGGAGGCTGCTGCATTAAAACAAACCATATCTTCGCGATTATGGACTGTCTGTGCAGCGGCTTTTCTTTTGTTAATATACGATAAGGAGGCTAATATGTATCGAGATCATACAAAAGAAATTCATATAGGAAACCGGGTGATCGGAGGGGGTAATCCCATCCTCATCCAATCCATGACCAACACCAAGACCGAAGATATCGAAGGAACTGTAGCCCAGATTCTGGAGCTGGAGGCGGCGGGATGTGAAATCATACGTTGTACCGTTCCCAACATGGAGGCTGCAAAAGCCATCGCCGCCATCAAGAAACGCATCCACATACCTCTGGTGGCGGACATCCATTTTGATTACAAGATGGCCATCGCCGCCATAGAGAACGGAGCAGATAAGATCCGTATCAACCCGGGGAATATCGGAAGCACAGACCGGGTTCGTGCTGTGGTGGAGAAGGCAAAAGAGTATCAGGTTCCCATACGTGTCGGCGTGAACAGCGGCTCTCTGGAGAAGGACCTGATTGAAAAATATGGAAAGGTCACTGCTGAAGGACTGGTGGAAAGTGCCATGGATAAGCTGGCCCTGATCGAAGGGATGGGTTATGACAACCTGGTGGTAAGTATCAAATCATCCGATGTGCTCATGTGTGCAAAAGCCCATGAGCTACTTGCTCCGCAATGCAGATATCCTATTCATGTGGGTATCACCGAAGCCGGCACAGTGTTCTCCGGTAACATTAAGTCAGCCCTGGGATTGGGCATTATCCTCTATCAGGGAATTGGTGATACCATCCGTGTCTCCCTCACGGGAGATCCGGTCAATGAGATCGCCTCGGCAAAACTGATCTTACGTACACTAGGTCTGCGTCAGGGCGGCGTGGAAGTGGTATCCTGTCCGACCTGCGGCAGAACCAACATCGATCTGATAGGCCTTGCCAATGACGTGGAGAAGATGGTGGCGGAATTTGATCACCTGAATATTAAGGTCGCTGTGATGGGCTGCGTGGTGAACGGCCCCGGTGAGGCGCGAGAGGCGGACATCGGAATCGCAGGAGGAGTCGGGGAAGGACTTTTGATCCGGAAAGGAGAGGTCGTCCGTAAAGTGCCTGAAGAAGAACTCCTGGATACCCTCCGGGATGCCCTCCTGCACTGGGAACAGTAGAGAAATATGAGGTTGAGAGCGTATGGCATTACAATTGATTCTGGGAGGAAGCGGACAGGGGAAGACGGATTACCTGATGAAAGAGATCATCCGGGAATCCATGGAGAATCCCTCTGTACAATATTATATGCTGGTACCGGAGCAGTTCAGTCTGGAGATGCAGAGGCAGATGGCCGACATGCATCCCAGACATGGTTTTACAAATATCGAGGTAGTCAGTTTTCACAGGTTAGCTTACCGCGTTTTTGACGAATGCGGCTACCGGCCCAGACAGATTCTGGAGGATCTGGGTGTCTCCATGATCCTGAAGAAGCTATTGATGGAGCATGAGGATGACCTGGTTTATTTCCGACGCTCTTTACGATATCCCGGCTTTCTGGATCAGATAAAATCCTCCCTCATGGAGTTTATCAATTATGGGATAAAGGCAGAAGACCTTCTTGAGATCTCCGGAAGTCTTTCCTCTCGCTCAGGTCTTAGTGACAAGTGTCAGGAACTGGGCATGATCCTGGGATGGTTTATGGAAGATATACGAGACCGATATATGGTGGCAGGCCAGATCCTGGACGTACTGAAAGACTTCGTCCCTGATTCTGCCATGTTGCGGGAAGGTATATTTTATCTGGACGGGTACACCGGATTCACACCGGTACAGCTGCAATTCTTACGGAGACTGCTCCCCCTGGCCAGGACCATCAAAGTATCTGTAACGATCCCTTATCTTCCGGAAGGACCGGAAAAACGACCCGGGGAAGATCTCTTTTCTTTCAGTGAGAAGACCATCTATGCCCTGTGGCATCTGTGTAAGGAAACCGGAGTCAGTCTGATGGACCCGGTTCTTCTGAACCGTTCTCTGCCTCCTCGTTTTGGAGGGAATAAGGGGCTTGCTCATCTTGAGAAAAACCTTTTTCGTATCAGAAAAGAAATCTGTCCGGAGCCGGTTTCAGACATCCATATGATCTCCTGCGAGAATCCGGAGGAAGAGGTGGACTTTGTCATCCACAAGATGGAAGAGCTGGTGAGGACCCGGGGCTATCGCTACAGGGATTTTGCGATTCTCATGGGAAATGAGGAGGATTACCCCGCAATCTTTCAGAGAAAGTGTGAGAAGCTGGACATTCCCTATTTCCTGGATACCAGGCAGAAGATGACTTATCACAGCGGAGTGGAGACGGTCCGCGCCTTGTTTCACCTTGCCCGGATGGACTACTCTTATGAGAGTGTCTTCCGCTATCTGAAGTCCGGCCTGTCCGATTTTCAGGGAGAAGAGGCCGACTATCTGGAGAATTATATCTATTCTTCCGGCCTGAGGGGGCTGTCCGCATGGAGTAAACCCTTCAGCCGGAGGCTTAATTCCTACACGGAAGATAAGATTGAACTGTTGGATTCCCTACGCTGTAAGCTCCTTTCCGAAACCATGTCCTTCACTGAGGGTATGAGGGATAAAAAGCGCACTGTACGAGAGAAGATGGAGGTTCTTTATGAAACCTTGTGTAACTTACGCTTTCCGGAAAAAATGACGGAAAGATCCCGGGAGGAGGAATCCCAGGCTCATTATGAAAAGGCAAAGGGTTATGAGCTTTTCTTTGCCCAGCTGTTGGGTCTGATGGATAAGATCGTGGACATCTTCGGGGAAGAGCTAATGGACCTGAAAGAATTGTCCGATTTATTTGATGCAGGGCTTGAGACCATAACACTGGCTGCTCCTCCTCTTTCCATGGACCAGACCATATTGGGTGATCTTAAGAGAACCAGGCTTCCGGATATCAAGGTCCTCTTCTTCGTGGGTATGAACGACGGAGATATCCCTCCGGTTCCGGAAGATCAGGGAATCCTGAGCGATGAGGATAAAAGGATTCTGGAAGACCATGGTATCGGCCTGTCCCTGAACCTGACGGACCGGGTGCTGGAGGATGAATACTATCTGTATCTGGCCCTGGCAAAACCTCAGGAGGAGTTATATTTATGCTGTTGCCAGACCGGGGCTGACGGCAATGCCCGAAGACCGTCCACCCTGATTTCCGATTTGATGCTGATATTTCCTCAGTTGAAACTGCTTCATTATCCAAGGGATATCCGCCGCTATTACTTTAATGAGAGGGACAGCAGAGAATATCTGATCAGGCAGCTTCGCCTATGGTACGAAGGTCAGACTCCGGAGGATAAAGCTTTTTATGCTCTTCTTGCCTACTGGCAGGAAGAACACCCGCAGGAATTGCAGGAGATCTGGAAATCCATGGAATCCGGTTCCGAATGGGATGACCTTTCCAAAGAAACGGT
>CADBOX010000126.1 GCA_902796415.1 uncultured Lachnospiraceae bacterium | reverse complement strand
TCCAGGATCTCTGAAAAATCCTTATCCGCTTTCAGCCCCGCTTCGATGAGATCCCGCCCCATCACATAGGGCCTGGACATGTATTCCTGGTAAATGGACAGTCTTTCCATCAAAAATGGCTCATTGGATTGATAAGGGGAGGCTTTCAGGGCAGATATATTGTCCGCCTCAGCCAGCTGAATCAGATCATATGGTGCGACGGATTGGTCGTACATCCGGTTAGTCTTCTTTATGGAAGATCTGTCCCTGGCCAGACTGTGGGGTTTCATATGGAGACTTACCATATTGATCACATAATCAATGATATGCTTCTCTTTGGTCAGCCTCTCCAGAAAACCTTCCACCAGAGGAAGTCCTTTGTTCTCATGGTCATAGGCATGAAGCTGTCCATCGATCTCCTCCGTGGCCACGATCTTCCCGAAATCATGGCAGAGGGCCGCGAGCATAAAGGGAAGAGGTTCCGATACCTTCTCTCTCCGGGCTGCCGCCTGGTCCAAAACCATCATGGTGTGAACCCAGACATCCCCCTCCATATGGTGGGTCCGGTTCTGCTCCACACCGATGAGCTGCTCCACCTCCGGAAACCAGGTGGCCAGCTGGTTCATTTTACGCAATTCTTCAAAGAAAATCGAGGGCTTGTCCGCCTTCAGCAGCGCCTTTTCGGTCTCCCCGAAGACCCTCTCCCTGGCCAGGGCAGACAAATCCATCCCCCGGCAGAGCTCCAGGGTTTCCTCTGCGATCCTGTACTGAAAACGGGCGGCAAACTGAGCCCCCCTAAGTACTCTCAATGGGTCCTCCACAAATGTCTCGGCGCAGACATGCCGGATACAGCCACTCTCCAGATCCGAGAGACCGGAATAGTGATCGACGATCTGTCCTGTCACCACGTCCCTCATCAGTGCATTGATGGTGAAGTCCCGCCTTCGGGCTGCTTTTTCGGTCCCCAGAAAGGGATCCACGGATACCGCAAAGTCTTTATGCCCTCTCCCGATGGCCTTCTCCGTCCGGGGCATGGCGATATCCAGGTTGTAACCTTTCAGACCATACACCCCAAAACTGACGCCCACCTCTGTCAGCTGACCCAGTTCTTCCAGAATCCCCCTCAGTTGAGCCGGGGTGATTCCATGGATCTCGATATCTACATCTTTATTATCGATTCCCAGGATCTCATCTCTGACATATCCGCCCACAAAGTAGGTGTGGCCGCCCATCCGGTCCACCTGCCCGGCAATCTGACGGGCCATGTCCAGATCCTTATTGGCATCCGGTGCTTCCGGACACATTTTCAATTCTTCTGTGTACATTTCCACACCACTCCTTTCTCTGGCCGATACAATGAATACTTCTACACTGATTTTTTGATACAGATCGTCTTACCAAGCTTTCGGTATACGGTAAAAAACATGGTGGTATAACAGGCAGTCCCTCCAACCAGATTGGAGATGGGTTCTGCCCAGAAGACACCGTCCACCCCCAGGAATGTCAGGGGCAGAAAAATGGTGAGGGGCACCACGATGATCGCCTTCCGGAGCAAGGAGAAAAAGACCGCTCTGCTTGCAAAACCCAGTCCGGTAAATGTGGTCTGCCCCGCGAATTGAAATGCCATGAAGCAGAATCCGAAGAAATAGATCTTCAAAGCATGGATTCCAAGGCGAATCAGCTGGGGATCTGTCGTGAAGATTCCCATAAATATATGGGGGATCAGCAGGATCACAACCCAGATCAGGACCGTGTACCCGGTTCCCAGAACAGACATAAAACGAATCCCTTCCTTCACCCGCTCCGGCTCCCTTGCACCATAGTTAAAACCGAGCACCGGCTGAGCCCCACTGGTAAGTCCATGGATGGGCAGAGTGGTGATATCCCGGACAGAATTGATAATCGTCATCACTCCGATGTAGGCATCTCCCAATGCTCCTCCATACCTCCTCAGCATAATATTACAGGTAATCTGCACCAGGAAATTCGTTCCGTTAACCATAAAACCTGCCATGCCAAGGGAGACGATCTCCCCGGTCATCTTCAGGCTTACCCTCATATCCCTTCTCTTCAGAGGAATCAGAATCTTATCCCCCCGCAGGAAACGAAGAACCCACAGGGCAGAAACCGCCTGGCTGATCACAGTTGCCAGAGCGGCACCTCCCACTCCCAGATTGAGGCCAAATATAAACACAGGATCCAGGATCAGATTCAGCAAGGCACCGATCAAGGTAGTCAGCATACCGATCCGGGGGAATCCCTGGGCATTTATGAACCCGTTCATCCCCGTGGTGATCATGGAGAAAGTGGTGCCAAACAAGTAGATACGCAGATACTGGTCTGCGTATCCATACGTGGCATGGCTGGCACCAAAGAGATAAAGGATAGGTCTGCGGAAAAGAAAGCAGACCAGAAAGAGGACGAAGGAGGAAACCACCAGGAGGACAAAGGTACATCCCATCAGTTTTCTGGCGCGTTCTTCTTCACCTGCCCCCCGGGCAATGGAGAAGAGAGGGGTTCCTCCGGATCCGAAGAGGAAAGTGAAAGCTGCGATGAGAGTGGTCAGGGGAAAAGCCAGACCGACCCCCGTCAAAGCGATGCTTCCCACCTCGGGAAGGTGACCGATATAGATCCGGTCCACCACGTTATACAGCAGCTGAACCAGCTGCGCTAAGATCAGGGGAATGGACTGGGCGATGATGATCCGCCACATCTTCCCCTTGGAAAAGTCATTTCTCACGTTTATCTCTTCTTCCTGATCCATAAAATCAATCTATTTTCTTCAATCTAATTTCCTGTTTACAATCACTCTTTTTGATCCGGCATATCGGTTCTCCTGGAATCCAGGATATCTGCCGCATGAAAAAGGTCGGATGTCCAGTCGGAATTTCCATGGGCATCCGTCCACAGACGGTAGCCGTCCAGATTCCTCCTGCCTCCATGAACATACAGATCATGGACATCCATGGTTTTCTGATGGGAATCCACATTCAGGAAGATGTGAAATCCCTTGCTTGCCAGATATTTATACTTCTCATTATTATCTGTGTCATACACATCGGAAGGTGCCAGATCCTGGCCGTGGGCAAAGATGATACATTCCGTATTCCCGATGATAGGTGCCACATTCCGAAGCCATTTCTCCGTGTCAATCTTAATCTTATCCAGGGAAGCATTTCCTACCCGGATATGTCCCCAGGTATGACTGGCGAAGTCCCAGCCTTCCTCCCGGAGTGCCTTTGCCACGACTTCTGCCCCATGGACCTCCACTTTACGGTCAAAATCTGGATGTGCCTCAAGCCATTCCACCTTATCGGCATCCAGATTGTCCCGGGTCACATAAGACTCGTCCGTGCGGTAGCCGAAGATTCCGTTATATCCTGTAAGAGCGATGGTTCCCCGGGCTCCGTGGTAGGCTCCGTCGGGATGTTCTTCCATGAAGTCATTCAACAGAGGCACACAGTCATAAGAACCTCTCTCCACCGTTCCATCTTCCAGTTCATATTCGCAGGTGACCTTGCCTTCTTCATCCAGGACCAGCTTGGTGGCCATCCCGTGTCCAGTGTAAGTATGATAATAACTAAGGTCATCCAGGGACAGCACAAAAGGTTTCTTTCCCTCCGGCAGCCAGACGGATTTCTCTTTGAAATGAGGTACCCCGTTCTCATCGTAGGTTTCCTCAAAGAAATCATAGAGGCTGCAAAGGACATATCCCTCGTCGTACATGGTCTGGGTGATCTTACGGAATTCCTTGATGGTAGTCATCCATTTCTTAAATCCTTCCGCGATGCCTGGATCACAATCGAAAGCCAGCTTCGTATCCCGAACCAGGGTATGGTAGAAAATGTGTGTCACATCAGCGGCGGTAAATTCCACCAGGTTCTCCTTGGCAGCCGTCCACTTTTTCAGTTTTGCCTGCACCTCATCGTCCGTCTTGTACCCCTTCACGGTCTGCAGTTTGGACATGGCACCATCATAGTCATAGCCTGCGGCCATCACATTTGCCTGAGACAGGATCTCCTGCCTCAGTTCCTCCGCCCTCTTCTGCTCCATATAGACCTGATATCTCTGATAGAATTTGACGAAGCAGAAACCGGCCAGAACGAGAAAAAGGATACAGCCCAGACAGCCTAAAGTCCTTCGGATGGTCCTCTTCTGAGTCCTCTTTCCTCCGGAAGAAGCAGGTCTTCTCCTTGGGGCAGGTCTCTTCCTCGAAGCAGGCCTCTTTGTGTTCCCGTTTCGATAGGTCACTTTTCTGCGGGGATTTCCGGTACTCCGCCTCTGCCCGGGGCTGCTCCCCCTGCCCGAGGTGGTCTTTCGTCCTGCCGATCCGGCACTTGTTTTTCGTTTTTTTCTACCGGCCGCCTCCGCCTCCCGTCTGGCATGAATCTGGTCCAGCTCCTGGGAAAACCGGTTGCTGGAATACGGCCTTTTTCTATAATCACTCATCGTAACTCCCCATTCATGGTGTTATCATGGGAGTCCAAACTCCCACCTGATATAGTATAGCAGAGCAAAGTATGATTATCAAGAACGCCCCACCCTACTTGCCGTAAGCTTTAACCTATAATTTAGAAAATGTTCCGCAAGATTTTTATAGTGCGTAAAAATGTTTTTTCTGTTATAATGAAAAACAGTTTTTTTTACGATAGGACGAAGGAGGAACCATTATGGACAAACATTTGATCATCCCGGAAGGGTACACCTCGGACCTGGACCTGTACGAAACCCAGATAGGTATCAAGACAGTGAAGGATTTCTTTCAGCAGACTCTGGCGAAACAGCTGGATCTTCTGCGTGTGTCCTCCCCCCTGTTTGTAGAACCGGATTCCGGTTTGAATGATAATCTGAATGGAGTAGAAAGACCGGTATCCTTTGGTATCAAGGAGCAGGGAGACAGGGAGATTGAGATCGTTCACTCCCTGGCCAAGTGGAAACGTTACGCCCTGAAGGAATACGGTTTTACCCATGGCAAGGGTCTCTACACCGATATGAATGCCATCCGCCGTGACGAAGATACGGATAACATCCACTCCATCTATGTGGACCAGTGGGATTGGGAGAAGATCATCAACAAAGAAGAGCGCACCATAGAGACTTTGCAGGAAACCGTAAAGCAGATCTACCGCGCCTTAAAGAAGACAGAGAAGTACATGGCGATCCAGTATGATTACATCGAGGAGATTCTCCCTAAAGAGATCTTCTTTATCAGCTCCCAGGAGCTGGAGGACCGTTATCCTGACCTGTCCCCCAAGGACCGGGAATATGAGATCTGCAAAGAGAAAGGCGCCGTCTTTATCATGCAGATCGGGGACCTTCTGGCCTCCGGAGAAAAGCATGACGGGCGGGCTCCCGACTATGATGACTGGGCTTTAAACGGGGACATTATCGTCTATTACCCTGTGCTGGATATCGCTTTGGAGCTCTCCTCCATGGGTGTCCGTGTGGACGAGGACTCTTTGAGCAGTCAGCTTGTCAAGGCAGGCTGCCCGGAGCGGGCCGGGCTCCCATTCCAGAAAGCGATCCTGGAGAAAAGACTCCCTTATACCATCGGTGGTGGTATCGGCCAGTCCCGCATCTGTATGTTCTTCCTCCGCAAGGCTCACATCGGTGAGATCCAATGTTCCGTATGGCCTGACCGTGTCCGCGAAGAAGCCAGGGAACATGGGATTCATTTACTGTAATCCATATCTGTAATCAATAAAATGTACAAAAAAGACTCCGGGATTTTTCTCGTAAATGAAAAGAAAACCGAAGTCTTTTTTTATATTCATTTCATATCTGTCTTTATCAATCCGGGGAGCCGGATTCTTCTTCCTGCAGTAACGAAAGAATGTATTCCATGGACTCTGTGATGGAATCAAAGTTCCGGTCCGCCATATCTTCCTCCGGCAGCTGAATCCCCAGAGACAGACCGACATACCGAAACATAGGCGCATCGTTGACCCCATCTCCCACGGCGATCATCTCATCTGCCATGATTCCCGTCATCTGTGTCAGCTTCTGCAAACCATCATATTTGGTCAGACCGCTGGGAACGAAATCCACACTGTCCACATGACGAAATGTTTCGATCCCTTCCATCAGTTCTTCATGTTCCTTCATATAATCTTCGATCTTCTGAAACTCTTCCTCATTTCTGGGGAAGGGGGTCACACCGACGGAATTGGGCTGAAACCAGATATCAGGAAGCATATCCCCTATATCCTCTTCGATCTGGCGGAGGGCAGATTTCACACTCCGCTCATATGGAAGGGTACAGTAGATCTGAGGCGGCAGATTGATCCCAAACTGAATCACTGCGCCGTTTTCCCCCAGCAATATCATATCCGGTATTCCCATCTGACGGACGAAACCACACAGATAATAGGTGGGCTTTCCGGAGCAGATGGCGATCTTCATACCCTTTTCCGAGATCTTTTTTAACAGATCGATATTTTCCTGTGACATACCCTGACCGATGGGGGCTAACGTCCCATCCAGATCAAACACAACCAGTCTTTTTCTCATGGATTCTACCTCTTTACCTTTACCCTTAATCATATCTACGATTTTATATATGAGTGAAATGTGAAGCTTATACCAAGCATTATTTTTTGGTAATCTTAATTTTGAGTTTATTGGATACCTT
>CADBOX010000125.1 GCA_902796415.1 uncultured Lachnospiraceae bacterium | reverse complement strand
GATTACTGCCTTGTGGTAGCGGGTGCCGGAGCCGGCAAAACGACAACAGTTGCAGCAAAGGTAAAGTACCTGGTAGAGAAACGGCAGATTGATCCGAAAGAAATATTGGTTATCTCCTTCACAAACAAGGCTGTAAATGAGCTGAAACAGATCATTATCGGGGATCTTCATCTTGCATGTCCTATCGCGACTTTCCATTCGACCGGAAATGCGATTCTTCATATCCATAATCCGGAGAAGTTGAATATTGCTGATGACAGTAAGCTTTACTATGTAGTGCAGAACTATTTCCATGAATCTGTCTTGCGGAATGAAAGTGCTGTCAATAATCTGATCCTTTTTTTTGCGTCATATTTTGATGCGCCTTATGAAGGCAAGGATTTGAATGTGTTCTTCAATCATGTTGCAAAATCCAATTTCACTACAATTCGCAGTGAGCTGGATGAATTCAAACAGCAGGTCATTGATACGAGGACAAAGAAGGCCGTCACGATTCAGAGCGAGGTAATGCGATCCGGCCAGGAAGTTGAGATTGCCAACTTCCTGTATCTGAACGGGATTGATTATGAATACGAACCGATGTATCCGTACGATATCTTTTACGCCAGGAAACCGTATACCCCGGACTTTATCATCCATCAGGGAGAACATGTTGCCTACATTGAACACTTTGGCATTACAGAAGACGGAAAGAACGATCGCTATTCGAAGGATCAGATCGAGGCATATAAAAAAGCAGTAAATAATAAAGTTCGTCTCCATCGACTGCACGGAACCACATTGCTCTATACATTTTCATTATACAAAGATCGTCGACCGCTCCTGGAGCATTTAAAGGAACAGCTTGAAAATGCCGGTTTTGTTCTGAAGCCACGCTCCAACAAAGAAGTCATGGAGAAGCTGGTTGTTTCAGAAGAGAACCGATATATTCGAAAGTTGGTATCCTTGATCTGCCGGTTTATCTCCAACTTCAAGGTGAACGGATTTTCAGCGGATGATTTCAACCGGATGTACCACTCTACACAGAATGTTCGTACCAGGCTATTCCTCAATATCTGCAATGACTGTTATCTGGAATACCAGCAGTATCTGAATGAGAATCAGGCTGTTGATTTCCAGGATATGATCAACGAGTCAGCAAGACTGCTCCGTGAAGTGAAAGAAATGAAGCAGCGGCTGAACTTCAAGTACATAATCGTGGACGAGTACCAGGACATCTCAAGGCAGCGTTTTGATCTTGTCTCCGCACTCCATGAAGTGACGGATGCAAAGATCATTGCCGTCGGTGATGACTGGCAGTCCATCTATGCCTTCAGCGGGTCGGATATTACGCTTTTTACCAGATTTGCTGAAAAGATGGGATATGCGAAGCTCCTGAAGATCGTTCGAACCTATCGAAATTCTCAGGAAGTCATTGATATTGCCGGCAATTTCATTCAAAAAAATCGTGATCAGATCGAGAAAGACCTTATTTCTCCCTGGCACTTAGAAGATCCGGTCATTATCTATACATACGATAGCCGATATAAAGATCCGAAGGGAGATAACAGAAGCGGCGTCAATTATGCCATTGCTCATGCTATTGAAGTTGCTTTAGAACAGATTATGGCCTACAACCGGCAAGCCGGAAAGAAAGAGGACGGCTCCATTCTTTTACTTGGTCGTTTTGGCTTTGACGGAGATCGTCTGGAACGTTCCGGACTGTTCGAATACATCAGCCGGGGCAGCAGACTCCGCTCAGTAAAGTACCCGAAGCTGGATATCACTTTCATGACTGCTCATGCTTCAAAAGGACTCGGATACGACAACGTAATTGTTGTAAACGGGCGAAATGAGACATATGGATTTCCCTCCAAGATCGAGAATGATCCGGTTCTTTCATTTGTCATCAAGGAAGATTTGTCCATCGACTACGCGGAGGAGCGGCGTTTGTTCTACGTGGCCATGACTCGTACAAAGAACCGTGTTTATTTTATTGCTCCGGAAGAGAATCCGTCGGAATTTCTTCTTGAGATCCGGAATGACTATAAGAATGTGTCGCTTAAGGGACGGTGGAATGAGGATCCGGAAAAGACACCATTCTTTAAGAAAAGATGTCCTGTCTGTGGTTATCCGATGCAGTTCAGGTACAAGGCTGCCTATGGGCTTCGTCTGTATATTTGTACTAATGAACCTGAAGTCTGTGGCTTTATGACGAATGAGTCTAAAGCCGGAAAACTGTCCATCATTAAATGTGATCAGTGCCGGGATGGTTACCTTATAGTGAAACCCGGAAGAGACAGAACTTCATATATGCTTGGATGCACAAACTATAAAAAGGACGGGACCGGTTGTGGAAGGATCATGAGCCCGAAGTACTTTTATGAGTATATGGGCATAAAGGATACAATACCTGCAAAACCGATGATCGTACCGAAAGGAAGGTATATCAGACCCGGGAATCAGGCAATTACCCGGGAGCAGGAACCGCCACGGAAGCCGGAGAGGGTCATGATCGGAAGAGCGAATATTCCGGGAATCCTGTATCGGGAGATGGAACTTGATGAAGTATTGCAAGTATCGTTACAGTGTCTGTCAGATATCAGCATCAACCGGTTTTACAATGCAAGTGTTTTAATTGATATTCTGAGAGGCTGTGAGCCGTTGAAGGTTAAGGATATCTCTTTATTGCAGGCTGAAAGCTTTGGTAAACTTAAGATTCTGGGCAGAGAGGACCTGGAACTTATTATTGGCTGGCTGATTGAGAAGAGGTGCATTTTGGAAACAAAGGAACGATATCCTGTTCTGCATCCTGCATATAACGGGATCCATTATAGTGAAACCATGAAGAAATCGTTGTTGATGGAGCTGAAAAAACGCCTTGAGGAAAACGCGCAGCACCAGTGAGGACTGCATTGCTTTTACCGCATTTAAGGCATATACTTAAAAAACGGATAAAGGCGACAGTTGTGACAGCCGTT
>CADBOX010000124.1 GCA_902796415.1 uncultured Lachnospiraceae bacterium | reverse complement strand
CTGGAACTGATCGAAAAGACAGGATTTACGCCTCAGAAATCTTATCCTGCTGGTTCGGCCTCAGCGACATGATCTTCGTTCATATGTACAGAAACATCAATGATTGTGTTTAGTACATCTTCTCGTGGAATAAAATCTGATCCCGCTAATCGGCGAAGAGCCTCTATCTGAGCAGGTTTTATAGATCCAGTACTGGAAATGTATTCGTAAACAAAGCCCTGCACCTGTGCGTCAAGATACGAGATTTCTACACCCAGAGTAAATGTCAGTTTCTTCTGATCCACCATAGTGAGAAGCTTTGGATTCAGCATAGTAAGGCGGATATATCTCTGGATCTGGTTCTTGCTGGATCCAACCTGATCTGCGAGTTCCTGATCCGACCTTAAATGTGTCCCATTTTGGGACACATTATTTGGCTGCCTCCCTGCCTGTCTTTTCATTGCTTCCAACTTCATTTTATAGGCGAATGCCTTCTCACTCGGCAGAAGCTCCTCCCTCTGGATATCCGAGTCCACCATTGCCAGAACCGCTTCATCATCTGTCATATCCTTTATGATGGTAGGTATTTTTGTAAGCCCAGCTCGCATGGAGGCGTGCATCCTTCTATGGCCCGATACCATTTCATACCCATTGGCTATTTCCCTGACAAGGACAGGGGTAAGAATTCCATTAGTCTTTATGCTTTCCACAAGGCTATCCATCTGTTCGTCATCCCGAACATAGAATGGATGGTTCCTGAATGGCTGAATCCTGGAAATCTCAATTTCTGTTGTCCCCTGTTCATCTGGAACACCAAGCAGTTCCTCCACAGAAGCCAATCTGATTTTCTCACCGCTTCTTACCTTCATTCCGATAACACCTCCTCTGCAAGCCTCTGGTACGCCTGTGCAGCCTTTCCAGAAGGATCATGGATAAATATGCTGCTACCTTCCGCACTCGCTTCTACAAGCCTCACAGAAGCTGGAATACTGGTTTCAAAGACACCTATGGATTCCTCATATGCTTCCTTCAATTTTGCGGAAATATCACGGGCACAATTCGTCCGGTAGTCCACCATCGTTATCAAAATCCCTCTTATTTGGAGGTCTCTGTTCAGACGCCTTCGAACCATACTCACTGTCTGTAAGAGTTGTTGAAGACCAACAACTGGAAGATACGCTGCCTGAACAGGGATAATCAAACTGTCAGCTGCTACAAGTGAGTTGATTGTCAGTAAGCCAAGTGATGGCATACAATCGATCAAGATGTAATCATACCGTTCTCTGATAAGATTAACATAATCCTTCAGGATCATTTCCCGGCTCATCACATTCGACAGGGATACTTCTAACCCTGCCAGAGTAATGTCTGACGGAATAATGTCAACACCTTCCTCATGATGGAGAATTCCCTCCATAGGCTCTATGCCTTCTCCATTGATCATTGTTGTCATGATCGTTGCCAGTGTTACCTTCGGCTGATTTGGTTCCCGATATCCAAGACTGATCGTAAGAGAACCCTGTGGGTCAGCATCAATCAAAGCGACTTTCTTTCCTGCTAAAGCCAAGCCTACTCCAAGATTTACGGCTGTCGTAGTTTTCGCGCAGCCGCCTTTCTGGTTTACGATTGCTATTACTTCACTCATTCTAAATTAACCCTCCTTTTTCGCAATAAAAAAGAGCTTCTCTTTAGGGAAGCCCAAAAACAAATTACTCTCTATTCTACTTACTGCCTTCTTTAACTATATACTCTCGTTCAACCTGCTCGCCAGATATCGTTCTACAGAATCATAGACGAAATGAGCATTCTGTATCTGAGTCGCCGTTTCCTGTTTACTGGCTATGAACATATCGTCATAGTCAGACGCATTACGTATTGTGAATGCAGAACCTATCATTTTGGACACCTCAGGTGGAAATACGCCTTCTTTGACATATCTTCGCCTGAACTCGGCTATTATCCCACTGTGTTTACTTGAATCATATCTATCCAGTATCAGAACTGCTCTCAATGCGTGAAAGATCGAGTAATATGCCCTGTTGTTCGCGATTCGGAATTGTTTTTCTCGGAACAGCATCTCAGCCGCATCCAGGTCCTCCTTAGATCTCTCAAGTCTGTACCTCGAAAGATTAACCTTTTCCATATCCATATCAGGCAACAAAAACACCTTCCCTCGCTACATTCTGATAAAAAACAGAAGCCTGCCTGTACTGCTCAAAAGTCTGAATGGTCTGGACAACAGGAGTTAGCACTACATCATATTCCCAGTCCAGCCGATCCGTAGCATCCATAACCTTTTCTCTGGCCGACGGCAGATCTGCCTGAGAAACATCGAGCAAAATCATGACATCTATATCGCTGTCTGGGGAATAGTCTCCTCTGGCACAAGAACCATAGAGTATCACCCTCCTCAGAGAGCTGCCAAACATTCGCTTCAGTTCACCCGCCAGTTTTTCAACCACTGCTCTGATTATTTCTTCTGTCACGGCATTTCACCTCCTCTGCGTTAATTGTCTGACATGGTGCGGTGAATTCCATTATCAGTATATCATTCCCAATCCATCCGGGCAAATGCATTTTGTTCCTTCACGATGCCTCTCCCAACCGTGAATCCTTATCTTGTCATATCCTGGCATTTCCTGCCTTCAAAGCCTTCAGCAAAAGGTGCAAATAAGGTGTAAAAATCACTGCATATAGCTCAGGAATGCCCTGTTTACAAGGCTTCCCACCAAAATGTTTGTATATTGCCGTGACAGACGAATAAAACCTTAATCAATACGATTTCTCCTTTCAAGTGCTCTGATTTGCCGCACAATGCCTCGATTTGCCGCGATAATCCGGAGGCTTTCGGCAGTCACATTCTGCCATGAAAAATGGCTGAAATGGCAAATCAGTGCAAAATGCGGCAAGTTGCGG
>CADBOX010000123.1 GCA_902796415.1 uncultured Lachnospiraceae bacterium | reverse complement strand
TTAAAAACACCGGGAACCGAGGGAGAGAAATATATTCCTATTGAGAAACGTACGGGAAATGAATCCATCGTTTATTTTACCAGAGACCTGTCTGCGGAGGGATTGGAGAGGCTCTATCAGAAAGTCAAAGGAAATATTAGTGGAAAGGTGGCTGTGAAACTGCATACCGGCGAGCCAAACGGACCGAATATCATCCCCAGAGAATGGGTGAAACATCTGCTGGAGAAGGATCTCCCGGAGGCTGTTATCGTGGAGACCAACACTTATTATGATGGAGACCGCTACACCACGGAAGACCATAGAAAGACCCTGGAAATAAACGGCTGGACCTTTGCCCCGGTAGATATAATGGATGAGGATGGGACCACCACCCTTCCGGTCAAGGATGGAAAATGGTTTACGGAAATGTACGTGGGAGATCATATGACCAACTATGACTCCATGCTGACCCTGACCCATTTCAAAGGACATACCATGGGAGGCTTTGGCGGATCCAACAAGAATCTGGGAATCGGATGTGCCGATGGCCGCATAGGAAAAGCTATGATCCACACGAAAGAAGGATCAGACGATATGTGGTCCATCGATACGGAGGAATTGATGGAGCGTATCTCGGAATCCACCAAGGCTACTATCGACTATTTCGGCAAAAATATTACCTACATAAATGTACTCCGCAACATGTCGGTTTCCTGCGACTGTGAGGGTATCAACGCCATGCCGGTGGTGACACCGAATATCGGAATCCTTGCATCCACGGATATCCTGGCTATCGATTCTGCATCTGTAGATCTGATCTATGCTCTGAAAGATGAGGAGCATAAGGACATGGTGGAGCGGATCGAGACCAGACACGGTCACAGGCAGCTGAGCTATATGAAAGAGCTCGGTATGGGAAATGACAAATATATTCTGATCGATGTTGACAATAATGATGCGAAGATCTTCCCTGCAGATGCAGTGAAAGATGTCGTACCATTTGAAGAGTAATACACATCATCCACCATACGATTGTGGATATCTGATTGAAAAATCTGACAATTCCTACACTTATCCACAAATATGTATTATTATTATGGATAGAAGGCACCGGAATCGGATAAAAATCGCATTCCGATGCCTTTTTTGCCTTTTTACCAAATAGTCTTTAGACATTGCTGTACGAATATGCTATACTTTAGTTGCTTGATTTAAATGAGAAAAGTGCGCAAGCACAGGAGGTATGAAAAATGTTAGAAAGAATCTTTAAACTCAAGGAAAATAATACGACGGTCCGGACCGAGATCATCGCCGGCCTTACTACTTTCCTTGCCATGGCCTACATCCTGGCTGTTAATCCGGCCATCTTAGGCAGCGTTATGGATCCAAATGCCGTGTTTGTTGCAACTGCCCTTGCATCTGCAGTGGCAACATTCCTCATGGCGTTCCTGGCAAACTATCCGATCGCTTTGTCTGCCGGATTAGGTCTGAATGCTTACTTTGCTTACACGGTATGTCTGGGTGAGTTAAAAGATGTTGCCAACCCATTCACCATTGCGCTTACCGCAGTGTTTATCGAAGGTATCATCTTTATCATCCTGTCATTCTTTAATGCCCGTGAAGCGATTATTAACGGTATTCCTCAAAATCTGAAAAACGGTATCACGGTTGGTATCGGTTTATTTGTCGCATATATCGGTCTTCAGGGAGCCGGCATCATCGTGTTTACAGCAGACGAAGGCGGATCTGTAACCATCGGCCTGGGTAATTTTGCTGCGGCTGAGGTTGCCCTGTCCCTGATCGGATTCCTGATCATCGCCATTCTGAGTCATTATAAAATTAAAGGATCCGTACTGGTTGGTATCCTTGCCACATGGGTATTTGGCATGCTGGCACAGGTGACCGGCTGGTACCATGGCAACCTGTTCCCGGACTTCTCACAGGGACTTGCATTCAAAGGTCTGGCCAACACCGCATTTAAGTTTAATTTCGGCTGGGCTGCAACCCATATGGTCCAGTTTATCGCCATCGTGTTTGCATTTCTTTATGTTGACCTGTTTGATACCATCGGAACGGTAGTCGGAGTTGCCGATAAGGCAGGCCTTCTTGACGAAGAAGGAAATGTAAAGAATGTTGGTAAAGTATTGATGTCTGATGCTGTGGGTACCACTGTTGGCGCCTGCCTTGGAACTTCCACCATCACAAGTTTTGTTGAATCCAGTGCCGGTGTGGCCGCCGGTGGACGGACCGGGTTGACTGCTTTTACCACAGGAGTCATGTTCCTGATTTCCTTGTTCCTGTCCCCGATTTTCCTGGCAATCCCGGGATTTGCAACGGCTCCGGCCCTGATCTATGTCGGTATGCTGATGGCCAGCAGCGCTAAGAAGATCACCTTTGACGGGGATGTGGCCGATACGGTAGGTGCCTACATGGCTCTTCTGATCATGCCGCTTAGTTACTCTATTGCCAACGGTATCATGTTTGCTGTTTTAAGCTGGGTTATCATCAAGGTCTTCACCGGAAAGGCAAAAGATGTGAAACCTGCAGTTTGGGTAGTATTTTTCTTGTTCGCACTAAGAATCGTAACCTTGATCACTAACTTCCAGTAGGAAGAATATATCTATGTCACCAGGCCACTTCAATTATCAGGGAGGATGAAAGAGTAATAATTATGAGCGCAGATTTACCATGCTTCGATAACCGGGAGCTCTCCTGGCTAAAATTTAATGAACGTGTACTGGAGGAAGCCACGGATCGCCTGAATCCGCTATGTGAACAGTTATCTTTCTTGTCAATCTATCAGAGCAACCTGGATGAATTCTTCATGGTTCGTGTGGGGTCCCTGTATGATCAGAAACTGGTAGATCCGGAACAGCGGGAGAATAAGACCAATATGACATCAGAGGAGCAGATCTCTGCTGTCTATTCCCGTGTCCGCGAGCTGACCAAGACGAAAGACCAGGTGTATGCCAATCTTCTTAAGAGGCTGAAAAAGAAGGGAATTTCTTTCATTAATTTCAAGAACATCAAGGAGGAGGAGGAAGCATACCTTCACGATTATTTCGAAAATAAACTCCGGCCTCTTCTGTCCCCGTATGTTATCGGTAAGAAGCAGCCTTTCCCCTTCCTCAGGAACAAAGACATCTATGCGGTCGTAGTACTTCGGGACGGGGAGAAAGAGAAACTGGGTATCGTCCCCTGTAATATCGGAGCTTTTGAGCGCCTGATCCGGGTTCCTTCCACCGGAAGATTTATCTTATGTGAAAATGTGATCATCCACTATCTGGCGGAGATCTTCAAGCGCTATAAGATAAAGAGTAAATCCCTGATCCGTACCGTAAGAAGTGCGGACATCGATCCCAACGAGGATGATTACGATGACAACAGTGATTTCAGGGAAGTGATGGAAGACCTGATCAAACAGAGAAACCGTCTGGCCCCGATCAAACTGGAGTACAATCGGTTTCTGGATGCCTCAGCGGTGAAAGTACTTTGTGCTAACCTGGGCATGACCAAAGATCAGGTATTTTACTCCAAGAGCCCTCTGGATCTGAGGTTCTTATCTGAGGTCAGAGACCAGCTTCGGGGAAGAAAAAGACTTTGGTATCCGAAACGCAGACCGGTTCTTCCGGCCTGGGATGACAACAGCAGGAAGATGCAGGATCTGATCGAGGAGAAAGACCGTCTCCTTTCCTTCCCGTATGATAGTATCCGGCCATTTATCCGCCTCCTGAATGAAGCGGCTTCCGATCCGGATGTCTATGGCATCAAGATCACTCTTTACAGAGTGTCCAAAAACTCCAAGATCGTCGAAGCGCTGATCGACGCAGCGGATAACGGAAAAGAAGTTGTGGCCGTGGTGGAACTGCGCGCCAGGTTCGATGAGGGAAACAACATCGAGTGGTCCCGCAGGCTGGAGCAGGCCGGTGTGACCGTAATCTACGGAATCGATCATTATAAGGTACACTCCAAACTGTGCCAGATCGTAAGAAGAGAGAAAACGGGTATCCGATATATCACACAGATCGGAACCGGCAATTATAATGAAATTACCTCAGAATTATATACAGATCTGTCTCTGATGACTGCCAATCAGGTGATCGGACGAGAGGTGGCAGAGGTCTTCGAGCGTCTTTGTCTGGGTGAGACTATGGATCATACGGAAGCCATGTTCATCGCCCCCAAATGCATGCAGAATAAGATTATTGAGAAGATAGACGGACAGATTGCCCGTGTTAAAGCCGGAGAAGAGGGCTACATCGGGGTAAAGATCAATTCTTTTACCGATAAGAAGATCATGGATAAAATGATCGAAGCCTCCCAGGCCGGTGTGAAGATCGAGATGGTTGTGCGAGGCATCTGTTGTCTTATCCCGGGTGTTCCCGGATATACAGAGAACCTTACGGTACGCTCCATCGTGGGCAGATACCTGGAGCACTCCAGGATCTTCATCTTCGGGGATGAGATCTACATCTCTTCCGCGGACTTTATGACGAGAAACACGGTGAAGAGAGTGGAGGCTGCTGCCCCAATCTATGACGAAGAGATCCGCAGCCGTATCCTGAAGATGTTCCGGATCATGCTAATGGATGATGCCAAAGCCCGCATCATGAACTCGGAAGGAATCTATGAGCAGCAGTCAAGAGAAGGAAAAGAGGAATTCTTCATCTCTCAGGAATCTCCTTTTATGGCTTATTGTCCTCCGGAAGAGCCGGAAGAAGAAACGGCAGATAGCGCAGCAATGGAGCCGGATGAGTTAGCTGAAGAGCCGGATTTGGAGGAAACCGAGGAATCGGAAGAGGCAGAAGAAATCGAAGAACCGGAAGAGCCAGAAGAAATAGAAGAAAATGAAGATACGGAGACCTCAGCTGAACCGAATTCAGAAGAAGCAGAGACTCCAAAGAAAAAGACGGTATGGCAGATGGACTCTGCAGATACCAAAGAAATGGTCCGGCCGGACAGAACCCCCAGGTCAAATCAGCCTGCGAAAATGGAGAAAAACTCACGGCAGGCAGGAAGAAAAGGGCTTCTGGAGAAGCTCTTCTACCGGGGAAGACACGGCAGCTGATGAACAATTGAATCACTTATTTACGATAGGAACTCTGTCTTCTGAGTTCCTATCTTTTTTTGGAATAATAATTAAAAAACCATGAAAAAAATATTAACATTTTTTGACCATAGCAACAGATTGTGATATGATAACCATTAGTTGTAAATAGCATTTCAAGGTGATTTTATGATAAAACAGACATTGTTAAAAACATTATATTTCGAGATCTCACCGGAGAAGATTCCGGAGGTGACAGAGCGGAAGAATAAAGACCGCTTTTTCCACACTTTGGTAAGAAGCTATCCTTCCGTGCCTGAGATTACTGCAGTTACCATGGAGGAGAGGTATCTGCCCTATTCCGTGCTCTACTATATCTTTCAGGATAAGGATGGGGTAAGGACAGAAGGAGATCTGAAGGATCCCGCCCTGGCCAGATGGATTCTGGAATTCTTCCGGGAGAATCAGAAGGAATTTCTAAAGGAGGAATACAGGGAGGCACTGCCGGAGGAAGCAGATGGAAATGCTGCTCTTCGTAGTTTCGATATCCTGGAATGTTTTGAGGTCTATAACATTCCTTCTTACCGGAAACATAAATATGCCTATGCCGACATGGAATTTACCAGATATGAGGATGTCCACAATAAGGAGATCGTGAGGGAAGACAACCGGCAGGGGACTTTTCCCGGCATAGAATTTTCGAAAAAATATAAGAAGCAATAAAACAAGAGAAAGGGGTATATGGGTATGCCAATTATCGAGGTCAAAGAACTTTATAAGACCTTTGAGACCAAGGATAGGACGGTTGAGGCCCTGAAGAATATTAATTTTTCAGTGGAACCAGGAGATATCTACGGAATTATCGGCATGTCAGGTGCCGGTAAGAGTACACTGGTCCGCTGTCTGAATTTTCTGGAAGTTCCCACCAAGGGAGCTGTCATCGTGGAAGGGAATAATCTGGGTGAGCTGACACCGCCTGCCTTGCGGGATCTGAGAAGCTCCATCGGTATGATCTTCCAGAGTTTCAATCTTCTGATGCAGAGCAATGTGTTGGATAATGTATGTTTTCCTTTGACTATCCATGGAATGTCGAAAAAGGAAGCCCGCAGGAAAGCGGTGGGATTGTTGAAGACGGTGGGGCTGGAGGATAAGGCCAACGCCTATCCGGCACAACTATCCGGTGGACAGCAGCAGAGGGTGGCCATCGCCAGAGCCCTGGCCTGTGATCCTAAGATTCTGCTGTGTGACGAAGCTACCAGTGCCCTGGATCCCCAGACTACCCATCAGATCCTGGAACTTCTCCGCCAGATTAACCAGGAAACCGGAATCACCATCATCATCATCACTCATTCCATGAATGTGGTCCGGGAGATCTGCCATAATGTGGCCATCGTGGAGAAAGGTGAGATCGTGGAGGACGGACTGGTGGAGGATATCTTTACCCATCCCAAGTCCAGGGCAGCCAAAAGGCTGATCGTGGAAGGAAAAGATCCGGATTATTATGATGAGGTACAGGCGGAGGCCCTCAGTCCGGAGATCGTCGATACTTTGAAGGAAGACCGCAGGATCCGTATCGTTTATTCCACCAATTCTTCCTATGAGCCGGTGATCGCAAATATGATCTTGAATTTTAACGAACCGGTTAATATCCTGTATGCAGCCACAAAGGATGTAGCCGGAGTTGCCAGGGGCGAGATGATCCTGGGACTTTCCCGCAATCCGGAGACTGCAGAACGGCAGATCGCCTATCTCGAGGAGAGAGGGCTTGCCGTGGAGGATATCACAGACATGGGCTGGCCTATAGAAGGGGGGAGATCTTACTGATGTTTGGACTATCACCACAGGAAGTACAGATGATCATCAACGGCGTCGGTGAGACCCTGTATATGACCGTCGTAGCTACTTTATTCGGATATGTGTTCGGTCTCCCATGGGGGATCGTTCTCACAGTGACCAACAAGGACGGGATACATCCAAACCGGGGAATCTATCGTACCCTGGATGTGATCACGAATATCATGCGTTCCA
>CADBOX010000122.1 GCA_902796415.1 uncultured Lachnospiraceae bacterium | reverse complement strand
CCGGTCATGTCATGAACTTCCAGGGATCTGTCAAGAAGATACATTGAGACGTCTGACACTTCTCCGCTCCCTGCCTGGTTGAGTACTGAGATCTCACTTTCAGGATCCCCTGTGGATAACAGCGCATCCAGTTCTCTGATCTCAGCTTCAGCTGCGTCGATCGCCTCTTCCGCCTGCTCTCCATAAGCAGTCAGCGACATATAGGTATCCATGGCAAATAGATCCCGGGTTGCTGATGAATCGTTCTTTTGCATTCCGGTTCCTGCGGCGGAACACCCAGTCAGGCAGACCAGGACCGCAAGCAGGAACACAGTAAATCCTTTTTTCAAACTGTTACTCCAATTCCCATCGCATTCAGGACTGTGGATCTGATAAGTATCGCAGCAGCCCGCTGCAGCCCGCCAGAAGGTCCTGATACGTCCGTTCAAAGTCATGCGTATACCATGGATCTGCCACATCACGCGGCTGGCCGTTCCGGTCTTGATACCCTGCTCCCTCTGCATACTCGAGCATCATATGGACTTTATGTTCCGGATCCTTTGGAAGGATCCTGCGAAGTCCCCATTCATTTTCCTCATCCATCAGGATGATCAGGTCAAATGTTTCATAATCGCATTTCGTGATCTGACGGGCTCTGTGCGTTCCGCAGACGATCCCATGATCCTTCAGCTTCGCCACGGTACGCCGGTCCACCGGATTGCCGATCTCTTCCCGGCTCGTAGCAGCGGAATCCACAAAGAAATCCGCATACTCATCCGGATCCTCCGCAACCTTCATTCCCTTCTGTTCTGCAAGATGACGAAACAGAAACTGCGCCATTGTAGAACGGCAGATATTGCCGTGGCATATGAACAGTATTTTTATCACCTTTGTTTTCCTCAGTTTCCTTGTATATTCGTGGTTTTTCAAAACCATGACACGACATATTTTACAATAAAAAGGTATAATTTTGTACCCAAAGGTAAAGAATGGGATTCAAAACTTAAAGCTTTTGAACCCCTGCTTTTTACCATTTATCTGGCATTTAAATGCCTATTCAAATATCTGTCCGGGCAGCTTCAGCTTCTCTTTGAGCGGAAACTCTTTGTCAAACTTATCCACATCCTCATCTTTCACATAGAATCCCTGCATAGTCTTATATACCCCGTTCACATCATCCAGATATACAGGAATCGGCCGGAACCCGCATTTCATAAGCATCCTCTGCGATGCTGCATTATCATGATCCATTTCAGCTTCAACGGCTATTATCATCGGATTCCGGAATGCCCATTTTAGCACCTGCTTTACTACTTCTAAAATGTATTACATGATTGTTCAGGGCACGTTAGATTACATCTGCCTTCACGCTGCTTCTCTTGTCACCTTTCAGAAGTTCACAGAAAGATTTCGCATCCCCTGCAGCTCCGTCAAAACGATAATTATATTCCCCTGAATCAAACATCCCATGCTTTCTCTCCAGCATAAGGGCAACCGGCTCAGGCAAGGTTCCATGCATTCTTGCTGTAAACCTTTTCTTTATCGTTTCCATGTCTGCTGTCACAAGAATCCGGATTGCCCCGTCCGGAAGCAATTTCACATGCTCCGGATCGGCAATTACATAGATGAGATTGTCCCCGGAAACAGCCCTGCGGAGCTTCTCCCTGAAAAGGGAGACTGCTTCACTTTCCGTCTTTGCCATCCGCAGGTAATCTTTTCCGGTTACGATCTCTGCTCCAAATTCTGTTTTGATCATTTCTGCAAGGGTAGATTTCCCGCTGCAGTTTTCTCCGATGATACCTATAACCATATTGATTCCAACCTCCGATCTAGAGGATTATCCAGTATCTCTGAATGATCCCGCACTCACCTGGATCCACATCATACTTCACTTCATTTTCCAGCTGTCCGCCGTTTTTGATAATAGTCAGCCGCGAAGCATCATTATCTTTGTCGCAGGTAAGCAAAACCTTTTTTTCTCCGTATTCCCTGCAGATCGGCAGTATCAGCTTAAGCATTTCACCGGCGTAGCCTTTCCGTCGTTCTGATGGCAAGACACTGTAGCCAATATTTCCACCGTATTTCATCAGGAATGGTGATAACGGATGCCTATAATCAATTATCCCCACAACCTTGTCATCATTCGTCCGGACAGCCAGGAACACCTCGGAAGGAACATAGCCCTTACCATACTTTTTTTGCAGCCGTGCATCAAAATCGATCCATTCATCAAATGAACCGACTTCCTCAAGACCAGCGCATCCGTCAAAACT
>CADBOX010000121.1 GCA_902796415.1 uncultured Lachnospiraceae bacterium | reverse complement strand
GAAAGGGAAGCAGAGAGAATCGCCGCCGAGGAAGCTGAGGCAAGAAGGAATGCCCTTACTCCGATAAAGAGCCAGATTACTATCGAAGAATTCGATAAGGTTGATATGCGCGTCTGCAAGATCGTCAAATGTGAAGTGGTTAAGAAGGCAGATTCTCTTTTGAAACTCACCTTAAACGATGGTTTCGGTGAGAGAGTGATCATTTCCTCTATCCGCAGCTATTACACTCCGGAAGAGATGGTCGGTAAGAAGATCATCGTGATCGCAAACCTGAAACCGGCTAAATTCGCCGGCCAGAAGAGTGATGGCATGCTGCTTGCCGCCAGTGGAGAAGACTTCGGATGCAAGGTTATCTTTGTGGATGACCTGGTTCCGGAAGGGACTATGATTCACTAGAGGGAACCGGATGGTAAAAACCGGGAAACCAGTCTGCCGGGAAACAAGTTGAGTTTTCTGAAGATCGGTGATAAAGTAAATTATACTTTATGAAAGAAAGGAGATAGGACATGAAAAAATATCTCTCATTGTTAATGATAGGTGCTATGGCTCTGGGTCTTGTGGCCTGCGGTTCCTCCAAGAAAGCTTCGGAGGTAACGACAGAAACTGAGGAAGCCACGATGCCGGAGATCGTTGATGTTAAGATTGAAAACCCCGGACAGTATGCGGAGCTTGGAAAATATAAAGGGCTCACCATCAAGGGAAGTAAGCCGACTGTGACGGAAGAAGAGATTGATGAAGAATTGGAAGATATCCGTTACCAGTATTCTGATTATAAAAAAGTGGAAGACAGGGATACCGTAGAAGATGGTGATATCGTCAGTCTGAATTTTGAATGTACTACCTCTGACGGCAAAACCGTGGAAGACTATACTCAGTCTGATTTTGATGTGACCATCGGCAGCGAAGAGATGCTCTACGGAGATGATCTTGATGTGGAGTCAGCCCTGATCGGTAAAAAGGTGGGAGAAACCGTAAAGGTGACAGGATCTTTTTATGATGATGATACTTACGGGGAAATGGCCGGCCAGAAAGTGACTTTTGCTGTTACGATCAATTATATTGAGGAAGAGGTACTTCCGGAACTCAATGATGCGTTCGTCAAAGAAAATCTGGAATATGATACCCTGAAAGAATACAGGGAAGCTGTCCGTCAGGAACTGCAGGAACAGGCCGAGATGGATGTGGATGGTGAAAATGAAAATGCTCTGTGGGAGCAGGTAGTTGCAAACAGCAAGCAGCTCAAAGAATTCCCGGCCGATATGGTTGCCAAGGAGAAGGAAAACACGATTGCTTACGAGAAAGAATGGGCTTCTTATTTTGGCATGGATATCGGAGATTCTGACGAAGACGTGGAAAACTATTTCCAGGAGAACTATGAGAAGTCCGTGGAAGAATACGCCAAGGACAGTCTCTTCAGACAGTGTCTCCTTCAGCTGATCGTCGAAAAAGAGGGTATTGAACCTACCGAGGAAGAAATCAATCAAGTGGTTCAGCAGGAGATTGAAGTAGGCGGATATAGCTCTGAAGATGAAGTTTATGAATATACTTCCAAAGATGAGATCAGAGATCAGTTGATCCAGGAAAAGGTTATGAAGATCCTGACGGATAACGCTACCATCAAAGAATAAAAAGAAAATATTAATTGAGAAATGGCAGGACTTAATTGTCCTGCTATTTTTTTATGACCCTTTATCAGCCTATAGAATAAAAATATCAAAAAATGTAAAAATTTTACATAAATGGAATAAAGTGTGTTATAATAATGCCATCAATATGAGAGGAAGATGGATATGTTTTCTGTGGGCTTATTTTCTGAAGATACTTCGGTACACCGGGAATTGAAGAGAGAAATAGAATGGTATAACAGTCTTATGAAGAAACCTGTGTTTCTGCTTGCTGTATACAGGAATATGGAACAGTGGGTCCGGGATATGAACCTATCTGAAGAGTCTCTGTTGTTTTTTGAGGTCTCAGACCGGGAGGATCTGGAGATCTTGAAAGGGATCCGGGAGAAGAATCCCCGGACGGTGGTCATCCATGATGGAACTATCCCGGCGGAAGAGATCGTAGTACCGGAGATCCATCCTTTGTATTTGATAAAAAAGCCCTTTGACAATGGGATGCTCCGCCAGGTGCTGCAAGGGCTGTACCTCCATCTGACGAAGAAGGAGGACCGGACTTGTTTCACACGACGCTTTGTCTGTCGGGAGAATACCAGAAGGCTATGGACACCTTATTCTTCGATTTATTACTTCGAGACCAGGAATAAACGGATCGTCATGGCTACATCGGGAGGAGAGTATGAGTTTTATGATTCTTTTTCCCGGATGGAAGCCGGCTTGCCGGAGGAATTTGTCAGATGCCACAGAAGCTATATCATAAATCTTTCCTATCTGACCTGTGTGGATTTTGCCCATTTTCAGATAGAACTGAATGGTAAGATCCTCATACCGATCTCCAAAAAATACCGGAAACAGGTGGAGAGGGTATCCGGCCAGAAGCAGACAGAATAGAATAAGGTATATGGGACAAACTCTGATATCGGATATATCAGTGACAAATGATGCCCTTTGCGGCGGGCCTGGGCCTTTCGCAGAGGAAGAATCCCCCGCACGAAAGAGAAACGAGTGCAGGGGATTTTTTGTCTTTTGGAGAGGGAAATGTCTTCCTCTTATATTGAACTAAAAGTGTATGGATGGAGGAACACCGAAACAAGGAGGGATGTCAGATTGTGCACATGGACGATATCGCATGATAGGGAAAATCGGACAAGGAGGTACGGGAAGCGTCTACCTTGCTTATGACCGGAAACTTGCGATAGAGAGGGTAGTAAAGGAGGTCCGTTTTGCGGGGGCTTCGGATTATGAGAGAAAACGGCAGCAGCTGGTTTCTGAAATCAACATCATCAAAGAACTTCAGCATCCCTTTATCCCCCAGATTATAGATCTTTTTTCAGAGGGGGATGCTTTGATGATTGTCATGGAAAAGATAGAGGGGAAAAACCTGAAAGAATGTGTCAGAGAACGGGGGTGTGTATCCCGGGAAACTGCTTTGGAGTGGGGAATCCAGCTCGCACGGATCCTAGTCTATCTTCACGGGAAAGATCCCCCTGTCTTCCACAGAGATCTCAAGCCGGAAAACGTGATTCTTCATCCTTCCGGAAGGCTCTATCTGATTGATTTCGGAATTGCCTGCCAACAGGAAGCTTACCCCGGTGGGGATGAATTCAGGGGGACTATCGGATATGCAGCCCCGGAACAGTATCTAAGTCCCTTGAAGGTGGACGGACGAGGGGACATCTACAGTCTGGGAAGATTACTCTCCTTTTGCTTCTACGGAAATCCGGCGGAAGCCGGGAGACTTCCGGACACAAGGGAAGAGATGCAACGGAAATGGGATGGTTTTCGCAATATCCTCAGGAAATGTACGGAGGCGGATCCCGAAAAACGATACGAGAGCATGGATAAAGTACTGGAAGATCTGATCTGTCTGTCCAAAGCGGGTCATCGGGCCGGAAACAGATTCCGGAGATGTTGTCTCTGGGCCATTGTGGGGATTCTGTTCCTGGTTATTGCAGGAAGATCTTTTGGACGGGCCGCCAGGGTAAGAGAAGCCAACCATCTCATGGATTGTGCTATGGAGACACCGGATCGGGAGAAAAAAAGGGTCTTCTATCTGGAGTCTTTAAAGAAGGCTCCATGGAAAGAAGAAATCTATCAAAATATGCTGGATACCTACATCTTGCCGAATCATTTTTCTTCCGGAGAAGCGGTTGCACTGATGAATATCCTTCAGGATGCCGATGCGCTTCCTGCCTTAAAAAAGCAGAATCCGAAGGCTTACGCCAGATTCTGTTATAAACTGGGGATGGGATATTTTTATCAGATGGGAGGCGGGATAGGAAAGATGGAATCAGAGATCTGGTTTCAAAGAGCAGAGCAAACCGGCAGAGGCCTGACGGAGGCACAGTGCGGCCGTGCTTCCTGCTACCGGAAGATCGGAAAATATTATCGGTCTTTTCTGTACTATGGGCAGGACCGAAACAGGGAAGCAGACAGGGATGATTATATGGATTTTTTTGAAACACTCAGACAGCTGACCGCCTATTCTCTGAAACATCCCGGGGTGTCAGACCAGGATGCCGCCTGGTATGCAGCTTATGAAGTCACAGTAGAGATACGGGATTATGCAGGAGATTTCCTGAAAGAAGATGAGATCACAGGGGATACTTTACGAAAAGAACTGGGGAAGATTGAGACTTTTTTGAACCGTTTGTCCGATGATGTGGATGAGGACAGGAAAAATCAATTGGCCCAGATTGTCAAAGAGGCAAAAAAAAGAGTGCAGATTATGGAGGCGAATGATGAGAAACAAAATATTATTGGGGAGCCGGTTGGTTCTCCTGATTATTTTTCTGATGTTAGGAATGCCTCTGAAGGCCGAGATGAATATTGAGGAGCCTGCAGACGAATCTGAGGTTATGCCTGAGGCTGAACATCCGGAAGGGAGTCTCCCTCCCACATTGGCAGTCTATTTTCATGAAACTGCCAGGAGAAATCTTCCCGCCAGCCCGGAAAATATCAAGGAGGAGATCTCCTCTATCTCAGCCCGGGAAGTGACCAGGGATTCGGAGCTCTATATCCGCGAGGATACCCAGGCCATCCTGAAAATTCAGACGGATGTATTTGATGCTGACCGGGTAAAGGTCACAATCTATGAGGAGGACTATCAATCCCGCACCAGAAAGGATGTAACTTCAGAATACTACTCTGCAGAAAAATGGACCGGATCAAGGGATGACTCTTTCTATTGTCCTGTTCTGTTTCGTCAGGAGGGGCATTACCAGCTGGAGATCACATGGCTGGATTCCGGAGGACGTATGCTGGAACCGGCTTTGGAAAGCCAGGGAGGATGCTTCAGCGAAGGAACATACATCAGTCCCCATCTGACTGTGGATAAAAAGACTCCGGTAATCGTTAGCATGAGTACGGACTCGGTCCCCTGCAATATGCAGGGGGAGGTGGCTTGTTTTGAAGAAAACCCTGAATATGAGCTGATTGTGGAGGAAGAGAATTTTCATCCGTCAGATTTTCGCTGGAAGAAAGATGGGCAGATGATTGTCATGTCTGACTGGGAGGTCTTCTATGAGAACGGAACTCGAAAGAACAGGGTCAGCTTTTGTACAAAAGAGGAAGGCTTTTATTCCCTTACTTACGAGATCAGGGACGGCAGTGGGAGAAACTGCAGTGGAGATGTCTCCTTCCTTGTAGACAGAACCAGCCCGCAGATAAAGATTCATCCGGATTTCAGCAGTGGCTGCTTTCGATATCCCTATGAGGATATTTCTCTCATTTCCGGGAACCCCATGACATTTACCCTGGCGGCTTCGGACGTCGGCAGCGGTATTCGTTTCATCCGTTACAGCTTCCGGAATAAAGATGGGATGGTAGAGGATGGGGCCAAAGATATAGAAGGAGCGGAAAAAGATTACCTATGGAAGATCGCTCTTCCCCGGGAGGATTTTTGTGGCTGGCTTACAGTCTCCTGTACAGACTGCCTGGGCCATGGCAGTGAAAGTATAACGAGTCCGGTCTTCCTGTGGGAGTCACGGCAGATGTTTGATACCCGGAAATCGTTGAAGATATCCTATTCGGAACCGGAATATACCGACGAAGAAAACCGGATTAAATATTATAAAGAGACGGCTTTGATCCGGGTGGATGGAGGGAATGATTATGCCGGTGTCAAGGAGAGCCAGCTCAGAGTAGTATATGGGAAAGAAGACAGGGGAGAGAACTGGGATTACGATTCGTCGAAAAAGATCACATCTGTATTTCATCAGGAGATTCGTCTGTCTCCGGAGGATTATGAAGAGTCCTGTAAGGAGAAATCGGTCAGTGTCTTGGCTGCTTTTAAAGACAATGCCGGATATGAAACCGGGAAGAAGAAGGGAAAGTATGGAATTGTTATCGATCATCTGGCCCCTGTGATCACCCTTGATTTTCAGGATGACGGTCAGGAAGGACCTTATCAGGGAGGAACATATTATAACCGGGTCAGAAGTGCCATAGTCACAGTGACGGACTGGAATTTTGATCCTTCCTCCGCCCGCTGGCATATCTCAGGAAAGAAAGGGGGTTATAGTCTGGGGAGCTGGCATGGAAATGGGAAAAAGCATTGGTGTAAGATTGATTTCCAATCAGATGGAACCTACAGGGTAGGATTGACGGTCAGTGACTATTCCGGAAATACAGCCTCCTTCAAAAGCGGGGATGAATTCACCGTCGACCGGACACCGCCTGAGCTGCTTTTGTGGATGGACTCGGGCAAAGCCTGTAATAAAAAGTATTATTCCGGGACAGTGATGGTTTATATTCTTCTAAAAGAAGAAAATGGATCAAGGAAGCAGATTCATTTTTATACCGGGAAGGGGACAGAGGGGAAGATTTCCCAGGTCCATTCCCCGGCCCTTTCCTTTCTGAGGGAGAATAAAAAGAGAGGGTGGAAGATCTATTCATATGCTGCGTTGAAGGAGGGGGCATATCACATTTCCTGTCATTGTCAAGATAAAGCCGGAAACCGGTCCGCCAAGAAGACGATCGCACCTTTTGTGGTGGATAAAACGCCTCCTGAGATAGAGTGGCATAATCTTCGTGATGGCATTACTTATACGGGGAAGGTGATGCCAAGGATCTCTGTGAGTGACCAAAATCTGGATGATAGTCTATGCAGGCTGGACCTGTGTTACGGAAATGGGGCCAAAGCTGTAAAACTTGAAAGCTATATGGTAATGACGGGGGAGAGACATAAAAAGAAGACTTTTCATTGGAGGGATTTTCCTAAGGAGAAAAAATATGATAACAGATACCTGCTTCGGATTTCTGTCTGTGATCTGGCCGGTAACAAGCCGGCGGACCGGGAGATAGCTTTCTATGTGGACCGGTTTGGTGCCAGATATCAGCTGCCGGAAGAAACGGAGAGATACCTGGAGAACTATTATCACAACCAGGAGCAGGATATCCTGGTAACAGCCTTCTCTCTGCATCCCCTGCAGACTGACGTACTCATTAATTACAATAATGAAGATTTCTATACCGTTGGTCCGGAAGACTGCAAGGAGCAGATAGAGATTCTGACGGACCGGGGAGAGGGTGAGTACCATCAGATTCTTCCTGCCATACACCAGGGGTGGTATCAGACCACTTACACCATAGCAAAAAGAGTTTTTGAGGAGGAAGGAAATTATAGCATCGCACTGCGCAGCCGGGAGATGAGTGATACTCTACGAAGCGGTGAGCCGGGTGAGAACGGCGTTGATATGGCAGAAGACAGCAGATTTCTCACGGAAAGTGAGACAATTCTCTGGACGGCCCCCATAGAGTTTGTCATAGACAAAACACCCCCGAGTGTGATCATCGGTGGTCTGGACCAGGAGACTTACAAGGCTGACCGAAAAGAATATACCATCACGGCCCTTGATAATATGCGGCTGAAGAAGGTGAGGCTATCAGTTCGTAAGGAAGAAGAGAGCAGGGGGAAAACAATATTGCTGACAGAGAAGGATTTCAGCGATAACCACAGTATCAGCTCGGAACTTAAAGCCTATAACGGATATCAGATCCTGGGCTATGATGCCTGGGATTACGCGGGCAATAAGATAAGCACCAGAGGCATGCCTCAGGAAAAGAAGGTGCTTGTGACCGGCTCCGCCCTGTTTCACTTTTATCACAGACACAGAGCCGGGCTGGCTGTGTGTACATTGTTTTTGTTTAGCCTATCGGTTTCCGGGATACTTTTGACTAGAAAGTATTTTTTTGATATAGTTAAAAAAATATTTTTCTCATAGAAGGGGAAACTGTATGGATTTTCAGGTAGGCCAGATGATAAAAATGAAAAAACCCCACCCTTGCGGCGGAAATGAATGGAAGATCTTGAGGGTTGGGATGGATTTCCGCATTCAATGTATAAAATGCGGGAGGGATGTTATGGTTCCGAGAAAGCTGGTGGAGAAAAACTTCCGGGGTTTTTTAAAGCAGGCTGCGGATCAGAATGAAAAAAACTGAGTTTTTCTTAAATTTTAACTTGTTTTTATAAGTGCTCTGTGATAAAATGCTTAATTGCAGTATGTTTTCCGGGAAAACATACCTGTAGTTTATTAATCCTTGCTCTTCCGCAGGGGAAGAGCCGAAAAAGACCAGAAGGAGGTGCAAGAAAACCATGAATAAGTATGAATTATGCTTGGTTGTTAGTGCAAAGATCGAAGAGGACGCCAGAATCGAAACCGTCGAGAGAGTGAAAGCTCTGATCGAGTCATTAAACGGCGTGATTACTAACATTGATGAAGCTGGTAAGAAGAGATTAGCTTACGAGATTCAGAAAATGAGAGAAGGATATTACTACTTTATCCAATTCGATGCATCCAGTGATTGCCCAGCAGAAATTGAACGTCGTGTTCGTATCATGGAGCCAGTCATCAGGTACTTATGCGTTAGACAGGACGCATAAACGCGAATAGGAGGAATTCCATGAATAAAGTTGTTTTGATGGGTCGTTTGACTCGTAACCCCGATGTAAGATATTCACAGGGTGAACGTGCAACGTGCGTAGCAAGATATACTTTGGCAGTCAACAGGAGATTCAAAAGAGATGGCGAACCGGACGCAGATTTCATCAACTGTGTGGCCTTCGGGCGCCAGGGTGAATTTGCCGAGAAATACCTGAAACAGGGTACTAAGATCGTGATCTCCGGAAGAATCCAGACAGGCAGTTATACAAACAGAGAAGGCGCTCGCGTCTACACCACAGATATCGTTGTGGAAGAACAGGATTTTGCAGAGAGCAAGGCCAATGCAGCGAACTACAATGGCGGCTATTCTGCAGGTAACGGTTACCAGAATGCTCCCGCAGCTGAACCTCAGGCACCGGCCCGCCCGGATCCGGCTTATGCCAGTGGCGGCCAGGCTGCAAGCGACGGCTTCATGACGATACCGGAAGGAATCGAAGAAGAACTGCCCTTTATTTAACGAGATAGGAATCAGGAGGTAATATCAATGGCTTATACAAAAGATCGCGGCGATTCTCCTATGAGAAGAAGAGGCGGCCGCAGGAGAAAAAAAGT
>CADBOX010000120.1 GCA_902796415.1 uncultured Lachnospiraceae bacterium | reverse complement strand
TGTCATGTAAGGACCGATGAATATCGCCAGGATGTAGAGCCAGCGATAGGCATTAACGGCGGTCCTGTTTCTGTTGGAAAGATATTCCAGACAGCGCTCTCCGTAATAATTCCAGCCAAGAATGGTGGTGAATGCAAAGAAGACAAGACAGATCATAAGTACAAAGGAAGCTACAGATGGCGGGAAGGGCAGTCCCTTCTGGAAGGCATCCATAGTAATCTGTACGCCTTCCAATCCGGTATTCCAGCTCCCTGCTATGACGATGCTAAGACCTGTCATGGTACAGATGACAATCGTATCAATGAAAGTACCTGTCATGGTAACCAGTCCCTGTCTGACCGGCTCCTTTGTCTGGGCTGCGGCCGCAGCGGTAGGAGCACTTCCCAGACCAGCTTCGTTGGAAAAGATACCTCGGGCGATACCTTTCTGCATGGCAACAAATATTGTCCCGACAGTGCCTCTGGCCAGAGCTGACCCGGTAAAGGCAGACTTGATAATAAGAGCGACGGCACCGGGAATCTGTGGAATATGCGTTAAGATGATAATGAGTGCAAATGTAAAATATAATACAGCCATAAAGGGAACGACGATCTCAGATACTTTGGCAATGCGTTTTATTCCTCCGATGACAACAAGTCCCACACATAAGGTAACGAAAAGACATGTTATCACAGTAGCCCAGGTATAATCATGACCTAATATATTGATTGTATGAAGCCCATTGGGATCAAAATAGTTTGATGATGCGGATGCGATTCCGTTAACCTGGGTAAATGTCCCGATACCAAAAGTCCGACTCCTGCTCCGAAGAAAGCAAAGATTTTTGCCAGCCAGGTCCAATTTTTACCCATACCATTTTCAATATAGTAGAAGGGGCCTCCCAGGACATGACCTTCCTCATCAATGGTACGGTAATGGATGGCCAGAAGCCCTTCGGCAAATTTGGTAGCCATGCCGAAAAAGGCAGCCACTTCCATCCAGAAAAGGGCACCGGGGCCACCTGCAGCAAGGGCTGTGGCGACGCCGACAATGTTGCCGGTTCCGATGGTTGCGGATAAGGCGGTACATAAGGCTCCGAAGCTGGTCACTTCACCTTCCCCCTCGTCTTCATTGCTAACCATGTATTTCAGAGCTTTCCCAAGATGCTGGATCTGAACAAATTTCAGACGCAGGGTCAGGTAAATTCCTGTGGCAAGAATGAGAACAATCAGGGGAAGTCCCCATACAAAACCATCAAACCATGTGATAAACTCGTTTACTGTCTTTAACATAATCATTTTTCCTCCATCCTTTTGCCTGAGTGATTTAGCAGGGATCCTCCCTACGGACACCTTCGGCTCCTGTTATACAGGTCTCTCCTGAGTGTTTTGCATTTATGAGGTAAAAATTAGGTTCTTAAACACAACATTATATAAAATAGCATAAATTATGTCATTATTGCAACAAGTACTTTGTAGTAGGGGTGTGCTTCGTATAAAACAAATTGATTAACGTTAGCTCTCCTTTGAAGTTTATTCGTATAAATAACCGAGACAGGAAAAGTGGAAAAACTATTATGAAGGAGAAAAAATATAATGAAGGAAAATATGAAAATGGATGTAACTCTGATCTACTAACTCATAAAGAGTATTATGATGTAGGACATTAACGGTCCTCAAACTGACAGATAAAACCAAGCACTCTGGGGAAGTCACCCAGGGTGCTTTTTTCGGTATCTCTGGAAGGCTTTCCTGATGATTATATATTTGACAGAACTTTCGAATTGTGGTAAAAAATATGCAATTCATGGGAAAGGAGATGATGTATATGAGTCATAACAAAACCATGATGCAATATTTTGAGTGGTACCTTCCGAATGACGGACTCTGGTGGAAAAGGTGTGCCGCGAAAGCAGAGAACCTTGCCATGTTGGGTATTACAGATATATGGCTTCCCCCAGCTTATAAAGGCACATCACAGGAGGATGTCGGATACGGTGTTTATGATATGTATGATCTCGGGGAGTTCGATCAGAAGGGAACAATCCGGACAAAATATGGGACGAAGGAAGAATACCTCGAGGCAATCCGCGCTTTTCATGACGCACATATCCGGGTGTACGCAGATGTTGTCCTCAACCACCGCATGGGCGGAGATGAGGTGGAAGAAGTGACCGCCGTGACAGATCTTGCGGAAGACCGGAATGTTCAGGTCGGGGACCGGGAAAAAGTTCGCGTATGGTCCAAATTTAATTTCCCGGGAAGAGCCGGGAAATATAGCACATTTACATGGGATCACCGCCATTTCACGGGGACGGATTACGCGGAGGGTGAGGAGTATCAGAACCGGATTTTCCGGTTTACCGGGAAAAAATGGAAGAAGGACACCGATCCGGAGAACGGCAATTTCGATTATCTGATGGGGATGAACGTGGATATGGACAACCCTGTTGTAATCCGGGAGACCAAGAACTGGCTGAATTGGTACATCGAGGAGACCGGTATTGATGGCCTTCGACTTGATGCGGTGAAACACATAAGCTTCTCATTTTACAAGAATATTCTGAATTATATTCGAAAGAACCGGAATGCGGAACTTCCCGCAGTCGGTGAATACTGGAGCGGGGATATCGGAAGGCTTCTTTATTATCTGGATTCAGTGGACAATGAGATGTCACTCTTTGACGTGGCGCTACACTATCATTTCTTTAATGCATCACAGGCAGGGGCGGACTACGATATGCGAGAGATTTTCACCGGTACTCTGACTGGAGAGCGACCTGACAAGGCGGTTTCCTTCGTGGATAACCACGACACCCAGTATGGACAGAGTCTTGAGTCCTTTGTAAGTGATTGGTTTAAGCCTCTGGCCTATGCGATGATACTGCTTCGGGACAAAGGGACCCCGTGCGTCTTCTATTCCGACTACTATGGGAATCCGGTTAAAAATCGTCCGCTCGTTCCGAATCTGGGAAAGATGATTAAGATCCGGTATTTCTATGCCTACGGTGAGGAAGAAGATTACTTCGATGATCCTCACATCGTTGGCTGGGTGAGACGAGGGGAAACGGAACACGCGGATTCCGGCATTGCTGTACTCCTTTCGAATGGGGAGGGAGGAACCAAGAGGATGTTTATGGGAACCGACAATGCAGGAAGGGTCTACCGTGACGCAATTGGTAACTGCCCTGAAGAGGTCAAAATCGATGATGACGGATGGGGTGAGTTCCGTACAGAAGGCGGAAATGTGGCCGTTTGGGTAAGGGAAAAGGCTTTTGAAGAATTGATCATCAACGATTGATGCCGGAAAAACAATGAGGGCATCATAACTGAGGCGATATGGTCAGGTAAAAGAAAAAGTAAATTATTATATCGGATAAACTACAAGAAAGAGGAGAGAATCAGCTGAGTCTCTCCTCTTTTACTTTTTTTAGCGAACAGTCACCTTAATCCTCTTGTATATACCGTTTTGTGCATAGGCATAAACGTAACAAGTTCCTTTTTCCTTTGCGGTGATCTTTCCGTTCTTGCTGACTTTGGCAATCTTCTCGTTTGTGGACTCAAACCGTATTGCCTGATGTTTTTTGACTTTTTTCTTTTTGTCTGCAGCAACGGCAGTTGCTTTCAGCTTAAATGATTTTCCTTTTTTCAGCTCAATCTTTGACTTATTCAGCTTGACAGCTTTGTGGTTTCCGACCTTTCCGCCGGAAGTAGCCACATGGATTGTCTTCGAGGAAGCATTCACCTGTCTGGTGCCAGCATTCTCACTGTATGCCACGATCAGAATCTTATAATAAGTACCCTTCTTCAGTTTGTTATAGTTCCATGAAACTCTGGAAGCGGGCAGGTCTGCAAGCTTCTCCATAGTATTTTTTCCACCACATTTATTTCCGTAGATGATATAACCGTCAGCGCCGGAAACTTTCTTCCAGTTCAGCTTAATGGTATTTTTTTTCACCTTTTTGGAGGATAAGCGAAGCGGACTGAAACCTGATCCTGTCAGATCTCCGTCGTTCTTGATGGATTTGATCTTTCTCTCTGTTTCGGCAACGGAACCGGGATCTTTAGGACCACCGTCCGATGGTCCGGCATTGATTATGGGACTTGTGACAATGTCACTTTCTTCTCCGAAGTAGTCCGCTTCTTCTTGTGCATTCCACATCTCAAAGGTTTCCCTGTCAATGATCATATCCTCTTCCTCAATGGTGACATATGCTTTCATGCTGACCTGATATGTTTTACCGGGTGTCAATCCGCTTATCACTGCGGAGGTTGCGGAAGGATCTGCCTTGATCGTCTTAGCTGTATCTTTTCCTGATTCTTGATAGGAGATTTCATAACCGCTGATTCCACTGTCTTTCTGAGAATCAAAGGAGACGGTCATCTGCCCGTCGCCGGCTTCTATTTCTTTAATCTTTGCTTTGGCGGGAACAATGACAAACCAGCCGCTCGTTGAACCTGTAAAATCACCGATGCCCTCAGCAACGACTGTCGCTTTGCCACATTTTACATTATTTTCATAAGAAAGTGTATAATCCTGGTCTTTGATTAGCCCCCATCTGCCCATAGTCTTTGTTGTATCTCCAAAGACATCCAGAACTTCCGGTTCCTGGGTCTTGCCATCATAGACCGGTTTTTGTATATCATCACCCATGTAGACATAGGTAAGGCGGAACTTATCAACCATGATAATTAAAACTTTTTTTCCATAGATTCCACCGTCCACGATAAGGGCTGCCTCCCCTTCACTTTTACCGGTCACAATAGCCTCACTGTTATCCGTGCCAGGTACCGGTTCCACGGTAAATATATCCGGATCGGAAGAAATCCATTGAACCTCTGGTGTCGTTGGCAGGTCATCTGTTCCACCGACAAAAGTAACACCGAATTTATGTTCTTCATAAGTTTTTATATAGGAAGCTAATGAGTCCTTCATATTATTTAAGACCATGTAGACGCCGTGGTTATCTACAGGAGTCAGACGGGTTTTGATGGGGAAGTTGTCCAGCTGCATGTCTGTTGATTCACTTAGCAGGAGGTTCTGGAGATTCTTGTTATTAAGATCTAACCAATACCCGTCCATGTAAAGAATACTTTCCAGTTCGTTGATTTTGGAATTGAAATACTTAGTGGCATTCTTTGTGGCTATGGATTCACCGAGACAGATACTGGATTTGCCCGAAGGTGTTTTCTCCTCGACCACAACGACATACTGCTGTCCTCTGGCGATGACAATATTGGCATTCTTGTCCAGCTTCTCTAGATGGTATCCACCGTAAGTATAGGTTTTAGGCTCAGATTCATAGACGCAAAATCCGCCCGAGTCCGGATCGGACCATTCCTTTTCCAACAGCAGGATCTTGAAGGAGGCTGTTGTCCCCGGCTTGGCAGTAAAAAACGATACTTCGTCAATCTTACAGTTCTGATCCGCAGTGAAAACATTTGCCATCTTCAAATCTTCATCGGTGGAGTATTCCTTATATTCCATGACAGGCATGAAGTCATGTTGGTGGATGATCTCATTCTCCGGAGGAGCAGCCTCGAAACTATAGGCTTCCGGGTCTTGGAGTGTTTTGTCATAATAGGATACCCAGTAATAGCCTGTATGAATATTGGATGTGGCTTTATAATCGCTTCCCACGCGGTCCTGTCCTTCCAACAGGCCCCAGTGGGAATAACCGTTATCCGGAAATTCACTGGTATCAGCACCCCAGCTGTTTTTCACTAACCATGCTCCATTTTTTTCAGGCTGACAGCCTTCCTTAAAATTGGAAGCCGGGAAATTGTCATCATAACCGACAATGGTTACTATATGGTTAGGTACCCAGTACTCATCCGTGTATTGTGCATACATATCACCAAAGTCTGATTCATCAGGCGGATCTCCGGGTGTACTGTGCGTAGCGTAGATGGAAATACATACGGCCCGGTTATGCAGAAGCTGGTCCTTGATCGCCTCCGTTGCTTCAGGCTGGTACTCTGATTCCATGGTGTATTCATTTGTCACAAGCTGAGGGCTTGGCAGAAGATAGGATTCTTTTAATTTGTAATCCTGATGAATACGGTATTCTTCCGGGATGGACCAGTCGTCGTCCTCACTGTAATATCTTTTCCTGTATCCGCTCTTCTCCGTTCCGTCCTCGTCATACCAGGTCACCCTGCCATTAACCACTGTTCCGTTTTTACCCCGGTAACGGTAGACTTCTCCATCAGGCGTAGCAGTATCTTCCGCAACAGGACCGATCCCGCTGGCGAACATATTGGTTGCATAGAGGGAAAAACCGCCATGGTTATATCTATCCGCATCTGGAACATTACCCTCAAACACAATTCCTTCTCCTTTTTGAGGGTTTTTCGGATCTTCGATTGGTTTGGTCAGGAACCAGGCAATCTGCTTCTCGGAAAGATTAAGTTTCTGCGGATCATTTTCCAATCCTGATGACAGGATGCTGCTTTCCGCTGCTGCGATTGCACCAAATCCCCAGCAGGTTCCATAGGGACTTTGCTGGCGAACCGGCGTGATATAGTTCTTTTCCCGGAGGTCAAAAGATTCAGGTTTTGACTTTGCTGTCTTAAGGGTATAACCTTCCTCAGAGGCAAATGCATCCTCTGATTCCTCAGCCTGTCGGGCTAATTCCTCCATTACTTTTGATGCAGGAAGAACTGCTGTTTTGGCCTGCAGAGCCTGTCCAGGCAGCATACCGATGGCCAGCCCACATATTAAGAGGGTTGAAAGAACCTTTTTACTTACCTGTGTCCATTTCTTCATTACTGAAAATATCCTCCTTTCCGGTGATTGATCAATACACTGAATGTGGTAGTGTTTACCAGTCTTTTCTTATAAGTTAATCATACATTTAATTATGGATTATGGCAAGATTCTGATAATGGATAAAGAGGCACAGAAAAGGGGTTTTTTTGGCATTTATATTTCTGATTAAGAGTGTTAATATAGATTTAGAACTGATGTAAGTTGTGACTATTCCTTTTTAAATGATTGAGTCAAGAAATATAAATAATGAGGTGCTGGTTATGGATAAGAATAATAAGAGTAAGGGAAGATATCTGCTCAGACAGCTTTCACGGCATTACAAAATTCGTAAGATTGACATCGGAGAAGATGCCCACCTTTCTAAGAAAGGTTTTGTATTTGACACACGCACATATATGATCAAAGACGTTGGCCACCTCTGTATCATGAACATGAAGGCGATATTCGGTCTCATGAGGATGGAAACAGTGATACTTGCCTCCGAGAAAAAAGACATGCCGCTGATGAATCTGGACTGGGTTAAGCTTCCTGGTAAACAAACTCTGATCGGCGAGCTCTACGATACACAGCTGACACCATGGCCGGAAGAATCCCAAGTTGCCTTTTCAGAGATTTCAGACCGGGATCAGGACCTGCCTGATTACACATCAGGGTCCGAATATTGGTATGACAGCCTTCTGTACTCCTGTTCTTACCATAAGGCAGGACGTGGAATCGCAGCACGTTTGGATACATCAGCTGAAGATTTCATCTCTTTGTTCGTTGCTCAGCTGAATGAAGCACCGGCATGTGATGAGGAAGAAAAGAAAGGAAAAATAGAGGACTTTGCTCAAAAACTTGCAGCGAATGGCGGCAGTGCCGTAAATATGTTCACAAAACTGTTTGGCGAGGAAACTGCATATAGAATGGTGATTCATCATATGTATGGTGCGTGATCATCTACAAAGGAGGTATACAGTATGAGTATTTGGATTGTTCTGGCTGTCAGCCTGGCTGCGGCTATTGTAGGTTTTCATAATTATATCTGGTTTTTTTCCGTCGGATATGGTCTGGCTATTGCAGCTATTGGTGTGACACTTTCCATCGGTTTTCACGGGAGCATTTATCTGCCGGAGTTATTGGCGTGCCTTCTGCTTGTCGCCTATGGCCTGCGTCTGTCAGGTTATCTCCTGATCCGCGAGTTCAGAAGCTCAGCATATAAAAAGATACTGAGCCCCGAGATTGAGAGAAGTAAGAGGATGCCCATCGGGGCAAAGATTGCCCTTTGGCTGGTTTGTGGCCTTCTGTATGCCCTTATGACATGCCCTCTTTATTTTCGTCTGAAAAATGGGATATCTGTTGATCCCATGCTGTGGATAGGTCTTCTCGTTATGGTTTGTGGTGTTATCCTGGAAGTTATCGCTGACCAGCAGAAGTCTGCCGCCAAAAAGATAAACAGCCATCGATTTGTAGATACCGGTCTGTACCGATTCGTGCGCTGTCCAAATTATCTGGGTGAACTGCTGATTTGGACCGGTATGCTCCTGACAGGCACAACAGCCCTCAAAGGCATCTTACAGTGGGTGCTTGCTATACTTGGATACCTGCTGATTCTCTGGGTTATGTTCAG
>CADBOX010000119.1 GCA_902796415.1 uncultured Lachnospiraceae bacterium | reverse complement strand
TGCATATACGAAAGGCCTGTCAAAGGTTAGTTTGACGGGATCATTTCCGAAGATTGCTGTGGCTTTCTCCATAACCACAGCTGTGGCAGCTGCAGCTTTGGTTCCATTTTCATCCAGCTCGATATGTGTCTTATGAAGCACTTTACTGATCTTAAGAGCCGGTGTCTCCGGAGTCGGATTTGCCATCCTGCTGAAATCCGCATTGTCCGTAAATGCCGTTTTTATTCCCATATCCTGAAGGACTCCTCCCATCTCAGTCCCGTAGTCATAATGAAACTTAGGAAGACTGAGATCGATTCGGGTGTTCGTTCTGTTATTCCAACTATTCAGGAAAGAAGCTGCGTCCAATGACTCTATGTAAGTATCGACATCCATATTTTCCGGTGGCAGCAATCCCACAAAGGCTATCTCACCAAGAGCATAGTCTTTGCCATAATACTTGGCAAATCCTTTCCCGCCCTTCAGTTCCAGATAGGGATAATCCTCAATATCTTTCAACATGGAAACTTTTTGTTTTGCTCCGTTGTAGGCATTAAAGATATCTGTTTTTATGGCGGTTTTTTGGAACGGCTTCGCCCACTGCCCCTCAAAGGCTACAGTATTGATCAGGACCATCCTGGTATCTTTTCCCAGGTCATCGATGATCTTGTCAATCATCTTGCGGGATTTAGTGTAAACCCAGGTATTCATATCCGTCACAGTCTGTTCATCAAAGCCAACCTGGTAGAAATCTGCATTATGATAATTTTTGTTCTTCTGAAGAAAATCATCTCGAACATCCACCAGGCCTTCCTTTGCCCATATAGAGTTGGAAACAGCATAGATAAGTGCCTTGGAAGACATCAATCTTTGATTCAGGTCAGACAAATACTTATTATAAGCCTCAGCAGTGATTCCGCCGGACAGTATCTTCTCCATCTCTGCCAGAGTCTGTCCGGCCGCGCCAATCTCTGTCATACCCAAGGCTGTGGCAACCGAATCCGGTGAGATAAGGATATTATCATATATGCCATTTGCCTTGTCTGTCTGGACAGTCTTCTTAAGAAGTGCAAGCGAGAAGTTGGTAAAGGCAAGATCTTCTGAGGTTATTTCTTTCTGATCGACTTTGGCGGCATCTGCTTTTTTCTTAACGATAATCTTGCATTTTAAAGTCTTTTTACCAATTTTAGCCTTTATATAACATTTCCCGGGCTTTTTGCCTGCTTTGATGACTACCTTCTGTTTCCGTTTGCCGCTTTTTTTCTTGATCTTGGCGATCTTCTTATTCGTGGTGGTCCATTTCACCTTGCGGGATGCATGGCGGACTTTTAAGGTTTTTGTCTTTCCCACAGTAATCTTAATTGATTTCCGGGAGAGAGACGGCTTTACTGCAGCCTGTACCCCGGTCCGAACAAAAAACAGGCTAAAACCAATCAGAAGAAAACAGAACAGGGGTATCCATGTCCTTTTCTGTGCAGATTGTTCCATATAGATCCTCCTTTCTCAATGATCAATAATCAAATCTACCCTCATTTTTCTCTTCAAGGGCTTTGATCAGGTGATAGGCAAATGTATTATAGGGAACGGAGATTCCCTTTTCTTCTGCAAGACGCATCACCGTCTTGCAGAACATATCAATCTCAGTAGGACGTTTTTCATCCAGATCCTGAAGAGTAGAATAGCGAGCTGATTTTGCACAGCCTGTATTTCCCGGGCCGGTAAACTGCTCTGCAATATGGATATCAATCCCCATGGAATCGGCCAATAGAATAACCTCTTCCCGCAAGGCATTTTTGATAAAGAGAGCGTGATGGCTGTCTTCATAAATCCCCACCCCCGCGGAAAGAATGGCCTGGGGGATATTATTACCGATGTTCAGGGCAAATTTCAGCCAGATTTCCTTTATGATATCATCACTCTCATGGCTGATCAGTTTAGAATGGTTCAAACACTCCCTTACGGCTGCCAGACGTGAGGACCTGTCAGCTTCATCCATTTCATCCATTCCGGTCAGGCCGGCTTTCCTCTCAGGCAGGCCGTATATAATTCCCATATGCTCTTTGGGAAGAGGAAAAACCACCCGGTTATCCCTGCGCTCGGAAGCGATCCGGATCAGGGCATGAATAATCTGCTTTTTCGGGATTACCTGACTGATGATTTCTTCGGAATCCACTCCATTCATCAGACTTATGACAGTAGTATTTTCTCCGACAACTCTTCTGATATCCGGCAGTGCTTTACGAAGTGCTCCGTATTTCAGGCAGACAAACAAGAGATCCACTCCGCGGGCTTCATCCGGAGTCCTGACAGGGGGATGATAGGGGATACCGTTAATAATCAATCCCTCCTCTTTCAACCTTCTGCCGCGATCCCCCTCGGCAATTACCCACAGATTCTCCCCGTAGGTATCCTGAAATCCATAAAGCAGATATGCGCCGATGGCCCCGGCTCCAAGTACAGCGATCGTTTTTATGCCATGGTTCATAGTCGTTTATCCTCCAAGGCTTTTTCTTTATTATACTATATTTCCTTAAATATAATAGCTTCAATATTCTTAATAATATTCTATTTTCTTACAATCATGGAGAATCCTTCTGAAAAAATGAAAATAAGACTTGCATTTTTTGAATCCCTATGTTAAAATTTCAATTTGTAAGCGGATATGGCGGAATTGGCAGACGCGCTAGATTCAGGTTCTAGTGAGCAATATCGCTCATGCAAGTTCAAGTCTTGTTATCCGCATACTGAGTATGATCCGGAGAATAGCTGATAAAG